>CAXAGK010000144.1:0-8510 GCA_963968305.1 uncultured Rickettsiales bacterium
GAATATGCTAGGTGATGCCAAGGCGCACGTTCATCACGGTTGAAATTCCTAGAAGCCTCTTAGGCCCTTGTTCCGAGGTCGCGCATCGATTTTGAATTTCCATTGTCAGCGGCAATCATTAGATAACCGTTGCCACGCCGGTCCAAGAGGTCGCCGTTGGGATCTTGGAAATGCAATTGGGCGATCTGGTGGTTGATTTCGGCGAGATTCTCCGGTGCTGCGAGCTTCAACCAGTGAAAAGCTATCCTCAGCTTTTCCTTCCAGTCGGTTGGATCTTCCAGAATGCGCTGTGCTATTGCCCGAAATCGCTTTGTATCGTCGGTCGCGATATTCGCTATTTTGTCCAATGACTCGATGAGGCCGTTTGGAATCTCGCGGTGGTGAAATGTATAATCCAACGTCCCCGCCCTATAGTTTTTGCGATGGTAGCCAGGCTCGACGGATGCGCGCCAATAAAAATAAGCGGCCTTTTGACGTAGATCTGCGCCGGCCACTCCGGCTTAGTATAAGATGCTGGCCAATGTAGCGAACTGCCAGTCAGAGGCAATGTTTGCAGCCCGTTCATAAATTTCTGTGGCGCGTTTCAGATCTTTTGGAACGCAGGCATCCCCGCTTTTTTACGCGTCGGCGATCCGGCTGATGGTTGGATATGGATTTCGACCGCCCAGAAGGGTCGTGATCCGTGTAAAGACGCGGCAGGGAGGAGTATTTCGCGCAGCATCAAGGTCTTCTGCCCATCTTAAAATTTCCGGATTGATTTCAATTGGTTCGTCGGCGGTCGCAGTGATCGTAATTCCGCTGAAAACTGCACAGAAAAAAGCTGTGCTGGGTAAAATGCGCATCCGATGGCCCTATTAAAAACGATATTGCTATACAGGGATTAGAGAAATAATTTCAAATCCCACAGAGGGTGCGAGAATTTCATCGAAACGCGCCCTATGTTTCGAGCACGGAAAATTAAGTGCGTACGTTCGCGGGGCGTCGATCCGCTGATAGCTGCTTTTCAGATAAAGGCTATTCCGTCCGCCGCTCCTTATCATCGGATCGGACTTCCAGCAGAATATTGTCCGGGTCGCGGAAATAGACTGAGCCACGGACTTCGTCGCCGTGAATGTCATGGTAGAGATCGCGCGCCTTGAGATTGGCGATGACGTCTTTGTATTGCTGGGGTGTCGCTTTCAGGGCCACGTGATGCATTGCGCCGATACCGCGGACGACCGGTGCGTCACCGTGTTTCGGGAAATCGAAGAACGCCATCATATTGCCGCCACCCATGTCGAGGAAGATATGGGTTGAGCTTGGCTCGTCTCGGTTCTGGATGATGTTTGCGACCCGCATGCCCAGCACATTGGTATAAAACTCTATGGTTCGCTCTATGTCCGAGGAGATCATCGCCAGGTGGTCGACCCCGCCCGTACCAGCTGCGTTTCCAGCCCCCGATCGCGTGCCGCTGGTCTCCAGATACATTTGGCGTAGCTTCTCGCGTTTTGCTTGATAAATACTCAAATCACTCATATAAAACTCCCTTCGGATGCCGTATTGGTCGAAATGCTGCCAGTCTCCTGAAGACAGGACAAGGCAACGACGCGGTGCGATCGTTCAATTTAACGACAACACATTGTTAAAATTATCAAAAAAAATTGACCAAGACCCTTGAAGAGTCGCGGCACATAGCTTATCTGCCGACCTAGCACTCGTGTTCAAGGAGTGCTAATAATTTTAACGCTGGGCGATTTCAGCTCGGCTACGGTTATTTTAAACCTGGGAAACTCTTAGGGAGTCTACGAAAGATGGGCATGAACTTCAGGCCTTTGCATGACCGCGTAGTGGTCAAACGCATTGACGAAGAAGAAAAAACCGCTGGCGGGATCATCATCCCCGACACGGCACGGGAAAAGCCGATGCAGGGCGAAATCGTCTCCGCTGGCCCCGGCAAGCGCAACGATAGCGGCGAGATTGCGCCGTTGGATGTGAAAGCCGGTGATCTGGTGATCTTCGGGAAATGGTCGGGCACGGAAGTGACGATCGACGGTCAGGATCTTTTGATCATGAACGAAAGCGACATCATGGGCGTTCTGACGAAGAGCGCCTCGAAGAAGAAAGCCGCTTAAGCGGCTTCAGCAGAAGGAATACAGAAAATGGCAGCGAAAGACGTCAAATTCGATACTGACGCGCGCGACCGCATGCTGAGGGGCGTCAATGTCCTTGCAGATGCGGTTAAAGTCACGCTCGGCCCGAAAGGCCGCAATGTTGTTCTAGACAAGTCGTTCGGCGCACCGCGGATCACCAAGGACGGTGTCACGGTTGCGAAGGAAATCGAGCTTGCTGACAAGTTCGAGAACATGGGCGCGCAAATGATCCGCGAAGTCGCCTCTAAGACCAACGACGTTGCCGGTGACGGCACGACGACAGCGACCATTCTCGCCCAAGCCATCGTTCGCGAAGGCGTTAAGGCGGTTGCGGCCGGCATGAACCCGATGGATCTCCGTCGGGGCGTCGACCTCGCGGTTGCCGCGGTTGTCGCCGACATTCAAAAGCGCTCGAAGAAAGTTTCCTCGAACGAGGAAATTGCGCAGGTAGGCACAATTTCCGCCAATGGCGACAAAGAGATCGGTGACTTCCTCGCCCGTGCGATGGAAAAGGTCGGCAATGAAGGCGTGATTACGGTCGAAGAGGCAAAGAGCCTCGACACCGAACTTGACGTCGTCGAGGGCATGCAGTTCGATCGTGGCTATCTCTCGCCGTACTTCATCACCAACCCCGAGAAGATGATTGCCGAGCTCGAGAATCCGTACATTCTGATCCACGAGTCGAAGCTATCCGGCCTGCAGGCGATGCTGCCGTTGCTGGAAGCTGTTGTCCAAAGCGGTCGCCCGCTTCTCGTTCTCGCTGAGGACGTCGAGGGTGAGGCTTTGGCCACGTTGGTCGTCAATCGTTTGCGTGGTGGCCTCAAGGTTGCGGCCGTCAAGGCGCCTGGCTTCGGCGATCGCCGAAAAGCCATGCTGCAGGACATCGCTGTTCTGACCGGCGGCCAGGTTGTCTCCGAAGATCTTGGGATCAAGCTCGAGAACGTCACTGTCGACATGCTGGGCTCGGCTAAGCGCGTTTCCATCGATAAGGACAACACGATCGTCATCGATGGCGCCGGCAAGAAGAAAGACATCGACGGCCGGGTCGGCCAAATCCGCGCTCAGATTGAGGAGACGAGCTCCGATTACGATCGCGAAAAACTTCAAGAGCGTCTGGCGAAACTCGCCGGCGGTGTTGCGGTGATCCGTGTCGGTGGCGCTACCGAGATCGAAGTGAAAGAGCGCAAAGATCGCGTCGAGGACGCCATGAACTCGACCCGCGCAGCGGTCGAAGAAGGTATTGTCCCCGGTGGCGGCACGGCTCTGTTGAAGGCGGTTAAGGCCCTCGATAAAGTTCAGCCCGAAAATCCCGACCAAAAGGTCGGTGTCGAGATCGTGCGTCGCGCGATTATCGTCCCGTGTAAGCAGATCGCGGCGAACGCGGGTGCTGACGGTTCGATCATTGCCGGCAAGCTCTCGGAGTCGAATGACAAGAACCTCGGTTTCGACGCTCAGTCCGGCAAGTTTGTCGATATGATCAAATCCGGTATCATCGATCCGGCCAAGGTCGTGCGCACGGCACTGCAGGACGCGGCATCTGTCGCGGGTCTCCTCATCACCACAGAAGCGATGGTGGCGGAATTGCCCGACGACAAGTCCTCCATGCCGGCAATGCCGGGTGGTGACATGGGCGGCATGGGCGGCATGGGTGGCATGGGAATGTAATCCCACCCAAACCGAACATAGGTTACGGGACGGGCCGCAGCAGAAATGCCGCGGCCTGTTTCTTTTTGGGCGAAGTCGTGACTGTAATGGGCGCGATCGTCATAGGTAGCCATGAACTTATCGTCGGAGCGCAGGTGCGGGGTTTAGCGCTGTGCTTGGGTGGCGCCGTCGGTGGGGAAAGGCGCAGGCTTGGCGGGCGTGTTCGGCGCGGTGCTGCCGCCATCCGCAAGCAGGCGGCCCATATCGGAGAAGGCGTGGATCAGGGCCGGGTGATCGCCGAGGCCAGTCTCTCGTTGAAGACTTGTTTCAACGTATCACCGCCCAGCCGGCTGACAGCGTGCTGGACGTTCTCGATCCAGGCGTCGAAGTCGCGGACCCATTCCTGACTTAACACGGCTTCGTCATCTTGGCGTTCTTGTTCGGCCTGTTGCCAATATCCGGCACTGGCCTCAGCCGCTTGTTCACGAAACTGATCGTGCAGGGATTCCGCCATATCGGCGGGCATGAGTACCGCGTGAGCGGCGTCGCGAAACCAATCGGAGAGCATGCTGTCATAAGCGCTCGCGCTTTCGCCCGGTGAGATGTCGATCCCGTCGGGCGTCTCCGCCCGGCATCCGCGCCTGGTCTGGGCCGACCATGGCTTCCAGGTCACGGTATTGCCGTACTAGATCAACTGGGTTCTCCCAGCCCTTGGCATGGGCGAACTCCGCGCCGGGGCCCGGCAGGTCCGCCATCCAAGAAATAACTTGTGGTGAATAGGTGTCCGCCGAGTGGCCGTACTCTTCGCCGCTGCCAAATGCCGCGGTCTTCGATGCTTCACTAATGTAAGCGCTCCTTAATTTGATGAATTCGACGTAATGTCTAATATAAATAAGACAAAATGTTTGCAATAAATTATTCATCGCGATTGCAGGACGGGCCAAGGCTTATACTTTCGCTGGCGGAGGAGCGAATATGAATGATGACGCAGCCAAAGCGGACATTGCCAAAGCCTTGCACGGATTTGGTTTGATTTCGGTGGAGACAATTCCGGAGATGGAACCGCTGACCGGCGGCGTTTCGTCCAACATCTGGCGCGTTGTGCTGCCGGATAGGATCGTTTGCGTAAAGCGGGCACTCGCCAAATTAAAGGTAGCAGCAGACTGGCGGGCACCGATTGGCCGCAACGCCTATGAGGTGGCATGGTTTGAGACCGCCGCGCAATTTGCGCCGAATGCAGTACCTGAAATTGTCGCCCACGATGCGGAAGATGGCCTTTTCGTCATGGAATATCTGGACCCCACGGACTATCGCCTCTGGAAGGCGGCGCTGCTGGAGGGGGAGGCGGATGTCGGCACGGCCGAGTCCGTGGCGCGGATTTTGGCGCAAATCCATGCCGGGAGTGCGGGCGATGTTGATGTTGCGCACCGTTTTGATACCGACGAGACCTTTCATGCCATCCGGCTGGAGCCTTATCTGGAAGCGACTGCGGTCGCACATCCTGAGTATTCGGATAGATTGATGGCACTGTCCGCGCGAACGGCCGCGATTAAAAAGACTCTCGTCCACGGCGATGTCAGCCCGAAGAATATTCTCTTGGGTCCGCAGGGGCCGGTGTTCTTGGATGCGGAATGCGCGTGGTATGGCGATCCCGCCTTCGATGCTGCGTTTTGTCTCAATCATTTGCTGCTGAAAGGGGCGTGGCGGCCCGATCGGGCGGCGGCCTATCTCAACTGTTTTCTCGCTTTTGGGCACGCTTATCTGGACGGAGCCGATTGGGAGCCGGCCGATGCATTGGAAGAGCGCGTGGCCACACTGTTGCCGGGCTTGTTTCTGGCCCGGATCGATGGCAAATCGCCGGTCGAATATCTCACGCAAGATGCGCAGAAAAATAAGGTCCGTCGTGCGGCGAAGCGGTTGTTACAGAAACCAGTCAGTCGGCTCGCCGAGGTCGCGGCGATTTGGGAGAGGGAAGTGAAAGCATGACAGGATCGAAAATCACTTCGGTGCGAGGGCGACGGGTCTGGGATTCGCGCGGGCGGCCCACGGTCGAAGCAGAAGTTGAATTGGTGGACGGCGCGATTGGCCGTGCCATCGCACCCGCCGGGGCATCACGCGGTAGCGGCGAAGCAGTCGATTTGCGCGATGGCGGGGAGGCCTTTGGTGGGCTTGATGTTTTGCGGGCAATTGAAGGCGTGAATGGCGCAATTGCGGATGCCCTGATCGGATTAGATGCCGCCGATCAGAAAACAGTCGATGAGCGCATGATTGAGTTGGACGGCACTGAGAATAAATCGCGCCTTGGGGGCAATGCGACTGTGGCGATCTCGATGGCGGTGGCGCATGCGGCGGCGATGGCAGCGGGCCAACCGCTTTGGCGGTATCTCGGTGGTGAGAACGCCGGCCCGATGCCGCTTCCCGAAATCCAAATCTTCGGCGGCGGCGCTCATGCTGCCAGACGGGTCGACGTACAGGACTTCATGGTGATCGCGACCGGTACGGACGATTACGCGACAGCTCTCGATTGGACGGCCGAAGTCTACCGGGCGGCAGGTAGCCTCATGGAAGAAAAGGGATTGCTCCAAGGGGTCGCGGACGAGGGCGGCTACTGGCCGGCATTCGAAACCAACGAAGCGGCGCTGGATGCCTTGCTGGCGTCGATTGAACGTTCAGGCCTCACGCCGGGTGACGACGTCTCGATCTCGCTCGACGTGGCGGCATCTGAATTTGGTAAGAACGGACGATATCGGCTGGGCTTGGAAGAGCGCGAACTCGACAGCGATGGATTGAGTGAAATGCTAGAAGGTTGGGTTGGGCGCTATCCTATCGTCTCCATCGAAGACCCGCTCGGCGAAGACGATGAAGCGGGATTGCGCAAGTTCACAGTGGCTCTCGGTGATCGCATTCAGATTATCGGCGACGACTATCTGGTGACGAATGCGGATCGGGTCCAGGCTGCGGGCGCGGGTGGTGTTTGCAACGCCTTGCTTTGTAAGCCCAACCAAGCGGGAACCCTCACGGAAGCGAAAGCTGCGGCGGATGCGGCCAACGGCGCTGGTTTCGGCGTGGTTGTCTCCGCCCGCTCCGGAGAGACAGAAGACGCGACTATCGTCCACCTCGCGGTCGGTTGGAGTGCGCCTCAACTAAAGGTTGGCTCCTTCGCTCGCTCCGAGCGTATGGTGAAGTGGAATGAAGGCCTTCGTGTCGCTGAACAACTGCCAAACGGGGGTAAATTATGGCCCAAGAGCAGCTATCCCTGGGCCTAAGTTACAGAAGACGGGTTTCTTTTTCGCGCGACCAATCCTCGACCCGTGCAATTCGGATGAGATTGGTGGCGCCCGGAGTCCCGAATGGGACGCCCGCCGTGATGATGATCCGCTCGCCTGGATGTGCGAAACCGTCATTGTAGACGTGCTGCCCAGCGCGGCTGGTCATGTCCTCGAAATCATTGGCATCGCTCGTGAAGATGCTGTGTACCCCCCAGACAACCGCTAGTCGACGCGCGGTCCCCTGATTTGGGGTCAAGCCGATGATCGGAACGTCCGGCCGTTCCCGTGCTGCGCGCAGTGTCGTTGAGCCTGACGTAGTGTAAGTGACGATGGCGGCGGCTGAAAGCGTGTGTGCGATCTGGCGGGCAGCGGCACTAATGGCGTCGGCGGAGGTGGCTTCAGGTTTCGGGTGGTTCGCATCCATGGTAATGCGCCAGTGTGAATCCCGTTCGACCCGCTCAATGATCCGGTTCATCATTTGAACGGATTCGACGGGGAACTGTCCGGCGGCGGTTTCCGCCGACAACATCACCGCGTCCGCTCCGTCATAGACCGCCGTGGCCACGTCGGATGCTTCGGCCCGCGTCGGTTGCGGCGAATCGATCATAGATTCCAGCATCTGCGTCGCAACGATCACTGGTTTGCCGGTTTGCCGACAAGCCCGCAGAATACGTCGTTGTAGGACGGGTACGTCTTCCGGTGGCATTTCGACGCCAAGATCGCCACGTGCCACCATGACCGCGTCGCTCAACTCAATAATCTCGTCCAAACGGTCTATGGCTGCGGGCTTCTCCAGTTTGGTCAGTATCGGCGCGCGTCCTGCGATCAAGCGACGTGCTTCCGCCAAGTCTTCGGGTCTTTGGATAAAGGATAGCGCACACCAGTCGACGCCGTGATCGAGGCCAAACTGCATATCCTTGCGGTCTTTTTCGGTGAGCGACGATATCGGCAGAACGACCCCGGGGACGTTCACGCCTTTATGGTTTGATATCTCACCGCCGATGACGACGACGGTCTCGGCAAAATCCTTCCCGCAGTCGGTTACTCTCAGGCGAATTTTTCCATCGTTCACGAGAAGATCGCTATCGGCCTCTAGCGCCGCGAAAATTTCGGGGTGCGGTAGGCAGGCTCTCTCCGCATTGCCCAGCGTTTTGTCCGTATCGAAGCGGAAGCTGCGGCCGTTTTCCAGTATGGCGGAGCCACCCTCGAAGTCGCCGACGCGTAATTTAGGGCCCTGTAAATCCATCATGATAGCAATCGGGCGTTTAGCGTCCTGCTCTATTGTGCGGATCGCCTCAATGCTTCGGCGGTGGTCGTCGTGAGTGCCATGGCTGAAATTCAACCGAAATACATCAACGCCGGCTTCGAATAGGGTGCGAATTTTCTCCTCGGTCGAGCTTGCGGGTCCAAGAGTCGCCACAATTTTCGTCATATGCGTACGTCGCATTCGAATGCCTAAATGTTCTAA
>CAXAGK010000145.1:0-8345 GCA_963968305.1 uncultured Rickettsiales bacterium
TATCCTCGCCAAGCTTAACAAAATTGGGTTTTTTGGCGCAGTTAGCGTCCTGGTGGTTTATTTTGTCGGATTCTTGATCAATACGGCATCTTGGCATCTCACCATTGAGCGGCTCGGAGACCGTTTTCGGCGACTCTATGATCTGTGGAAGATCAGGATGGTCGGCGAGGCCTTCAACATAGCGACCCCACTGGGGACGATGGGCGGCGAGCCGGTAAAAGCGGCGTTGCTGAAAAACGTTCTCGGCGTCGCGTATGACCAAGGAATTGCATCACTAGTATTAGCAAAAACCATCAATCTGATCGCCTTGGTCACCTATCTTTGTATTGGATATGGATTGATTCTTCTATCTCCGCAATTCTCAGTCACATTCAAATATTCAGCAGGCATCGGCCTGCTCGCCTTCAGCCTAGGTATTATGGGATTCTTCTGCATCCAACGGTTTCGCGGTTTCAGCCGGGCCGGCAGCGCTTTCTTCCGGACCCGCTTCGGCAAACCGTTGCACAAGTGGCTCGAGGGCATGAAGTCATTCGAGCGCGAATTGCTGCTATTCTATTCCGGCAGCGGCGGGCGATTTTCCCGCGCGACGTCCCTCGCCTTCTTGAATTGGATCGTCGGTACGATGGAAGTCTTCGTCATCGCCATATTCCTCGGATCGCCAATCTCGATATGGAATGCATGGATTTTGGTATTCGCCGTCCAGCACACGCGCGCCGCGACATTTTTCATCCCGTTGAGCCTCGGCACCCAAGAAGGCGCTTTATTCATGGTGACGGCCGCCATTACCGGCAACGGGGCATTCGGTGTCGCCATCTCGCTCGTCAAACGGCTGCGTGAGATCGTCTGGATTGCGTGGGGCTTCGCCATTGGGTGGCGAATGCCGTTCACATCGAAAACCGCTCCCTAGGACGGCTCAGACCGGCGGGTATCAAGCCATCCCATCAATGCCGGCAATGCAATCAATCCGCCGAGCAATGTAAAGCCAATGGCGATGGTCAACAGAATGCCCATGCTGGCGGTACCGCGATGGGTTGAGACCGCGAGACTTCCAAAAGAGAGAATCGTCGTCATCGCACTAAAAGCCACGGCGCGCGGCGTGCTCGTGCGCAACAGAGCAATACCGGTACGGGCGTCCCGTGACCGCATAACCAGATGAATACCGCTCGCCACCCCCAATCCCATCAGCAATGGCAGGACGATGACATTTGCGAAGTTGAACGGTATATCGAAGAGAACCGCCGTCGCGACCGTCAGTAATCCGGCCACGACCAGCGGATAGAACACCAACAACGTATCGCGCAGGCTGCGCAACAGACAGAGCAACATCAAGAGGATCAAGACGCCCGCGGTGATCGCCGCCTGCAGGATGGCTCCGACAACAGCCCGGCTCGCCTCCAAGATCACTACGGGGCTATCCGTCGCCTTCGGCGCGATGGCTTGCACCGCCTCGATGAACCGTCGTAGCGCTGGGTTATCCTCAACGCTGAATGCGGGCGTTACCTCGATCCGCGCAATTCCACTCGTCGAGAGAAACCGTTCGCGCAATTCCACCGGTATATCCGACAGGCCAATTTCGCGCGCCTGAAGGGCCGTCTGTAACTGCCCGACCAAACGCGGATAGAGCCCCAACAAGGCATCCCGCAATGTAATGACCGCCGTCTCGTTCTTTGCCTCTGCCAGGAACGCTTTAAGTTCGCTGCGTAGCCGCGCCGCTTCCTTGCCCAATGCCACCCCGTCCAACTTTTCTGACAACCTAACCAGCGTCGCCCGCTCCTCTGCCACCGATGGCAATGGTTTCTTCGACGTAGTTTCAAATACCGGCAGTAGAACGAAGGCCAGGTCGCCGATAAGCGTCAACTTTTCCATCTGGGCCTCCGGCACGAAGCTGAAGACAGAAACCGCTTTCGCGACCTCTTCCAGTGCCGCCAGTTTTACCGCCAACGCGCGCGCTTCCTCGAGACTCGGTCGGATGATCGAAATCGTCTTTGGTGAGGTTTCGCTATCTCGGATCAGCTCCAATGTGGTTTGCAGCGATTCCGTATTCGGGTCTTGGAGATTTAAGGGATCGAAATCGAACCGCACCTGTGGCGTCATCCAGGCCGCGCCGAAAGCTAAGATCGCCACGGCAACACTCACCTTACCGCCATGCCGGGAGAAGAATGTTAACGAAGGAACCGCTTCCATCTCCGGCTCTGCGGGTTTCAACCGCAGCGGCACAACCGCAAGCACGGCCGGCAACAAAGTGAGGCTCATGAACAGGGCAATGAACATACTGGTACCGGAAATCAAACCAAGTTCCGCGAGCCCTAGATAGGCCGTCGGCAGAAATGCGTAAAATCCGATGGCGGCGGATACCGCGCAAAGCGTCATGGCGCCGCCAACCCCCATCGCCGTGCGCCGCAGCGCGGTGCCACGATCCGCCAACCCGTGGGATTCCTCCGCAAAACGCAAGGCGAAGTGAATGCCGAAATCGACGCCAAGCCCGATGAACAACACCGCGAAGGCCACCGACAGCAGGTTAAGATGCCCGACCGCAACAGTCGCGAAACCCGCGGTCCAAATCAATCCGCACACCAAGGTCACGATCGTCGCCCCGACCAGAACGACGGAGCGCAAGCCGAAGAACAAACACAGCGATACCATGGCAAGGGACATTAGGCTCGCGGTCTTGGCACCTTCGAAGACACTCGACAATTCCTCGGTCGAGAGAGCCAGGCCGCCGGTAAGTCGGACGCGAACGCCGTTCTCCGGCGTCAGGCCCAGTTCCCGCGCCGTCGCTCGGATCGCGTCCATCGCAGGCGCAGCAGGCGATAGGCTCGACCAATCCGCATTCACCCGTACCTGTAAAAAGCGCCGCAGATCACTCGGCTTCGGCGCCTCGTCCGACATCATCAACTGCCAAGACAATTCCTTGAATTCACCTGCCCGACGCGCCGCGATCACATCGGCAATTCGCCCGAAGACCTTCGCCAGATCGCCAATAGGTTCGTTGCCATCGCGCATCTCATCGATGGCCAACCCCAAGACGTCCGACAACCCGCGCAGACTGGTGTCGTCACTCAGTGCTCCCAATAACCCTTGCGCTTGCGACAGCTGATCGGCGAGTTCTTCGAGCTCTTCCGCATCGCGGTAGAGCAAGGCATTCTGACGAAAGAAGTCCTCGCCCGCGAAATCGTAAAGTTTCTCCACATGCGCCGGCAATTGCCGCAACCGCGCCGCCAGCGCCAAGGCCGCCACATCAGCGCGATCCGGCGTCGCCGCTTCAACCACGACCGTGATCAAATCGCTGTCCTGTGGGAAGGCTTCCTTATAGGCGATGTAGTGTTGGCGGAACGGCAGCTCTTCCGACAGCATGTCCGTCGTATTTGTGTTGATGGTCAAATTGTCAGCGGTATAGGTGAACAGCGAATAGGTCAGCGCGCAAATGCCAATGATCACGCCCCAGGCGAACCGGCGGACCACGTCGATCCATATTTCCAGTATGCGTTTGATCGCGTTCAATACACTGTCCCGTTTTGAGAATTCCACCCAACCGTCCGGGCAGGCGGGACGATATCCATCGGCGGCATCGGGGACAAGATATCGCGGCAATGTTTCCGTCATTTTACACGCGCCATAGAATCGGCGTAATTCTCCCTATGATCGGTTCGCACCCGTCACTGCCGGAGAAAAACATGTTACCCCGTTGGATTAAATTTATGTCGACTGCCCTACTCGCTGTCGCCGTTCTAACTGCCCCCGAGGCAGCTCAACCCAACGCGGCTATGCAAAAGATAGAGCGTTTCAATGCCACGCTGCTGTCGATCATGAAGAACGCGGAGACGCTAGAATTTGGCGGCCGGTACGAAACCCTCGCCCCTGTTATGCTGGATAGTTTCGACCTCGGCTTCATGGCGCGGTTCTCGGCGGGCCGTCACTGGCGCAGCCTCTCGCCAACCGACCAACAAAAACTCATCACCACCTTCGAGCGCCTCTGGATCTCCACATATGCCGATCGCTTCAACGGATACTCTGGTGAGGCGTTCGAGATCATTGGATCGCAGAAAGCGCCGCGCGACACTCTCTTGGTGAAGTCGAATATCATCAAGAACGACGGTGAGAAAATCGCACTCAATTACCTCATGCAGGAAAAGGAAAAACACTGGTCGGTGATCGACATCTTTCTCGACGGAAAATACAGCGAACTCGCCAAGCAGCGCTCGGAATACACTTCCATCCTAAAGCGCGAAGGCCTTGCGGGCCTGGTTGCCAAGGTCGACGCGAAAGTGAAGCGCATGCAAAACAATGGGCAATAGGAAAGATGATCGTGGACGGAGATAGCGAAGCTGAGTTCGACACTCTAAAGAACGGATCGACCGATACTGCGGCAGTCGAGGCCTATTATAACGACTGGTCCGCGCGCTACGATAAAGAACTCGCCGATTGGGATTACACTGCCCCGGACGTCGCCGCCGCGATGCTCACCGAACACCTGCAACCAGGGAGCCAGGTCCTCGACCTTGGATGCGGCACCGGGCAGTTCGCCGAAAAACTTTCGAACCGTCTCGAGTGCCGGATCGATGGGGTCGACATCTCCAAAGCGTCCCTAAAGCGGGCCGGGGCACGCGGCTGTTACGCATCGTTACGCCGGGTCGACCTGCAACAAACACCCCTGCCCTTCTCCGACAATAGTTTCGACGGGGCGGCCAGCGTCGGTGTCATGACCTATATCGCCGACCCGGCAGCTCTTCTCGCCGATCTCTGCCGGATCATCCACCCCGGCGGCGCATTCGTCTTCACCCACCGCGACGACCTTTGGCAGGAACGGAATTTTGACGACATGATCGCGGGGCTGATAGCGCGTGGACTGTGTGAAGTGCTAGAGATCACTGAGCCCAAACCCTACATCCCGAAACACGAAGATTTCACGGACCAAATCGAAGTGAAATTCGCACTTCTGAAGGTCTCTTAATGGAAGTTCGGCCCTAAAGCCCCAAGATCACCTTTGCCGCGATGTTGCGTTGGATTTCACTCGAGCCGCCTGCGATGGTTTTCATCCGGTTGCTGAGATACATCGGCACGAAGGCGATGCCTTCCGTCGGGCCGATGGGCGGCATGTTGACAGCGACTTCGAGCGCTTCCGGCTGATAAGGGGCGGCGTAATATCCAAGCGCTTCCACGCCGAGCAAGTCGGCGCGTTGCTGGGTCTCTCCATTCTGGACCCGCAATAGCGACGAAGCCGGGCCCGGCGGCTCTCCCGCACTCAGCTTGGCGAGCACCCGCTGCTCGGAGGCTTCCAGCACCATCGTGTCGATGCGAAGCTGCGCGAGTTTGCTCCGAAAATCCGGGGCATCCTTTAAAGTTCCGCCCCGCATCGGGGTCGCTGTCGCCAATGCCTCGACCCGATCCAGGGTGCGGCGGACTTCGACCGAGCCCATGGCGAAACGCTCGAACTCCAAGAGGTATTTAGCGACCGACCAGCCATCGTTCTCTTCGCCGACCCGGTTGGCCTTCGGGACGCGCACATCCTCGAAGAAGACCTCGTTCAGCTCATGCGCGCCCGCGATGTTGATGATCGGGCGGACCGTGATGCCAGGCGAGGTCATGTCGATCAGCAGGAACGAGATACCTTCCTGTTTCTTGCCCTCGGTAGAGGTCCGCACCAGGGCGAACATCATATTGGCGTGCTGGGCGTAGCTGGTCCAAATCTTGGTGCCGTTGACGACGTACTCGTCGCCGTCGCCGACCGCCATGGTGCTGAGCGACGCCAAATCGGACCCGGAGCCGGGTTCCGAATAACCTTGGCACCAGAAATCTTGGCCACTCAAGATACGCGGCAGGTAGTGGGCTTTCTGCTCCGCCGTGCCGTAGCCGATCAACATCGGGCCACACATCTTAAGGCTCATCGGGATCAATGACGGGCAGTGGGTGCGGGTGCATTCCTGGGCAAAAATATAGCGTTGCACGACGGACCAGCCGGTACCCCCGTATTCAGCAGGCCAGTCGGGCGCCACCCAGCCTTTTTCATGCAGGATTCGTTGCCAGGTCATGGAGGACGGCACGTCCTGCCACAAACTGGTTCGCTTATCCGCACCTTCTTGCAGTTCGGGCGTCAGGCTTTCTTCCAGAAAGGTTCGAACTTCAAGGCGAAAAGCCTCGTCCGCCACCGATAATGTAAGGTCCATCTTTCGCGACCAGTCGTGGTTGTTCCCTCAAGAGAGCTATCCGACATCGCCGCCGAGGCAATTCAGGGCGTGCGAATCATATCCGCTGCCTTCTCGGCGATCGCGACGGTGGAAGCGAAGGTGTTCGCGGACGGCAGCATCGGCATGATCGATGCGTCGACGACCCGAAGCCCCGTGACCCCATGCACCCGCAGCGTATCGTCGACGACGGCGGTGGCGTCGGTGTCGGGCCCCATGCGACAGGTGCCAACCAAATGATAGCCGGTATTGCCCCGCCGACGGGCGAAGTCGAGCAATTCGTCCTCGCTGGTCACGTCCGGTCCGGGCAAAGTCTCACACTCGAAATAGGGTGCTAACTCCTTGCTTTTGAAGAGAGCGCGCACCAGTCTCAATCCAGCGAGAGTGATCCGCTGATCCGCTTCCGCCGCAAGGTAGTTCGGCTGCACGCGCGGCGCGTCCGACGGGTCGCGGGAAACCGCGCGCACATAACCCGAGCTTTCGGGGCGTGGCTGCGCCGCGCCGCAGGTCATGCCCGGCTGATCGTCCAGCACATAAACCTTGCCCTCCATGTAGCTTCCCGGCGTGAACAGAATACGGAGGTCGGCTTCCTTCAAATCCGGATGAGATTTGCCATGCACGAAACCAATAGTCGGACACAGCGCCAGCACGCTCGGTTTGCCCATCACCCATTTCGCGATCTCGATCGGCAGGCGCGGCCAGCGCGCCCGCTCGTTGATGGTCTGCACATTGCGCGCCCGCGCCGTCATGCGAACGGAATAGTGGTCGCGCAGATTCTCACCCACGCCTGCTCGATCAATTCGCACCGGTACGCCGATTTCGCTCAATAGATCGCCGGGTCCGATGCCCGACAGCTGTAATATCTTCGGCGAATTCACCGCACCCGCGCTGAGTATGACCTCACGTCGGGCCTGGACGAGGTGCTCGCTGCCACCACCATCGCGGTAACGCACACCGGTCGCCTTGTTTCCCTCGAGCACGATCTCCACCACTTGGGCGCGGGTCCGCAATTCGGTTGAGCGTCGCCGTAGTGCCGGGCGCAGGAAAGCCTTAGCGGCGCTGACCCGCTTACCTTTGTGAATGTAGCGTTGAAAATAACCGGCGCCGAACTGAAACCCGGCGTTGTAGTCCGGCGTGCGCGGAATGCCTAAACCCTCGGCAGCATCGAGAAAGGCTTCGGCGAGCGGATTGATCCAGTCCATATCCGTAATAGGAAGTTCGCCATCGCGCCCACGAAAGCGGTCATCTCCTGGCCCCAATCGCGTCTCAGAGCGTTTGAAATACGGCACCAGATCATCGAACCCCCAGCCGCGATTGCCCATCTGCGCCCAGGTATCGAAATCCGCGCGCTGGCCACGATTGTAGACCATGCCGTTGACCGAACTCGACCCACCGACGACCTTGCCCTGAGGTACCGAAATGCTGCGGCCACCGAGGGAGTCCGACGGCTCTGTCTCGAAGGGCCACACGAACTTATCGCCATATAGGGTTTTGACAAAACCGGCCGGGATATGGATGAACGGATGCCGATCCCCTCCTCCGGCTTCCAGAACGCAAACGGTTGCCGCGTCATCTTCCGACAAGCGGTTCGCCAACACACACCCAGCTGCCCCGGCTCCGATCACGATGTAGTCAAAATTATCCATTCTTTATCTTCCTAATATGGCCCGGTTTCGGTCACCGCAATCAATTCAACGCAATGTCCACGGCAATTCGCGCCATTGGAAAATTGGCTCATTAGCCAGTTTTTAAAACCAGCCCTGGCCAGATTTATAGAAAAGATTTCTGACCAATACCTACCATAGTCGTGATTACCCGGCTGCAGTCTGGTTCTCGGCATGCTAAATTAGTAGACCTATCGAATGGAGAGGCGCTATGCGGGAGGCGATTAGAGCACTCGTTTTATTCATCTGTATAATTTTTACCGGAATTAATACGGCGCCTGCTGGCGATCTCAATTTGTCGGACCGGGCATCGATCCAAGCCGCCATGCAGCAATACATCGACAATCGATTGGTCGATGGCGCTTATCTGGATTTCGAATTAAACACCGATGCCATTCGACACTTGTATCCGATCAAGGCGCATCCATTAATCCTGAAAATGGCATCGGGTGACTTTGTCTACCGGGCAAAATAACGACGCTGTACTCCTCGTCCAATT
>CAXAGK010000146.1:0-8336 GCA_963968305.1 uncultured Rickettsiales bacterium
TTTGACGATTCGTTGGCGGAAGTCGTGCAAGCGGGATATGACACCGCCCGCTTGACCTTGTCCGGAGACCTCTCCGTCGACCGTGTGGCAATCATACAGGCGCAAAGCGCCTTAGGCGGATCAATGGGATTGCGCCTCTATGGGGATCAAGCGTTTACGCCGGAGGATGCTGTCTCATTTGTGCGTTCGCTCGACCCGTCGGGAATCGAATGGTTGGCGCAGCCTTGCGTGGCCGGAGATTGGGAGGCTGCCACCACTGTGAAAGACGCTTCGGAGATCCCGATGGTGGTCTCTGGATTTCTCTATAATACCGAAGATATAGAGATAGCAGCGGCGATGGGTGCGGCGGATATAATTGGCCTCAAGCTCGTTCAAATTGGTGGTTTTTCTGCGCTTCAGAGAGTGTTGAACACCACAAGGGAAAATGGTTTGGGTGTTTTTCTCGGCGGCGGATTGCAGAGTGATTTATCGGCATTGTGGGAGGCATGCGCCCTTGCGTCACATGCCTCCGTGATCTCCGATCTCACAGGAATTAGAATTGCCCTTGAGCCGTTATTGGCATCAGGAATCACCCGAGCGAACGGTTCGGCTTCGGTGGAAGTCGACGGACAGCCCGTGCTATCCCCTGACACGTTGGAGCAATGCTGCGTCCAGGAGCTAGCGTTCTAGGGTCGCTTAGGCTGCAGGACGGTCGCCGATTTGGGTGCGGTGCATGACCCGGCGTTGTCCTGCGTCAAAGGAGTCACGGCGGTGCATTACCGTCCGGTTGTCCCAGAACACCACGTCTCCGACCTGCCATTGATGATGCCATGTATGCTCCTCACGGGTCGTGTGCTGCCAGATTTCATCGAGCAGCGCTTCCGATTCGTCGACCGACATTCCCATGATGTATGCGTTTAGACGGCGACCGAGATAGAGGACCTCGCGGCTACTTTCGGGATGCGTGCGAATGATCGGGTGAATGGCGCCTGGGCATTTGCTGACATCAATGACTTCATCCATGCCCGAGCGCAGAAAGCCGCCGCTCGTCATGCTCGAATCGTGTTTGATCGACAGACCTTCGAGTTTGGCGCGCAAATCAGCGGGCAAGGCGTCCAGCGCCATATACATATTGCAGAAACCCGTATTGCCGCCGTGATCCGGAATTTCCAGCGAATAGAGAGCGCTGCCGATTGGCGGAACATCGACATAATTCATGTCGCTGTGCCAGATTGCTTCGCCATCGCCGAGGCTTCCGATCGGCACACCGTTCTCTTTGACGTTGGAGATCACCATGATCTCCGGTAGCCCATTGACCGCCTGTTGGCCGTTCTCCTGCGGCGGTGCCAGGTCGAGATCGCCGAAGAGCTGGCTAAAGGCGACCAGCTCTGCATCGCTGATGTTTTGATCGCGAATCAGCACGACGAGATTGTCGATCAGGGCATTGCGGATTAACCAATAGGTATCGTTGTCGACATTCGCAAGGTCGACCCCTCGAATTTCCGCGCCCAGCGCATCCGAGGCCGGAATGATCGTGAGATTTCCGTAGCGGGAAGAATCCGTTGCCTGTGTGGTTTTAGTTTCCATTGTCCTAACCTCCATGTTCGTTCGTTATTGCCGTGCCGATGTCTTCGGCGGCGGATTGCAATTGAGAGAGTTTCGTGAGAGCGGCTGTCGGCGCCAGACGGGCGACAGGGGCGTGGACCGCGAGCCCCGCAATAGCGTTTCCATCATGTCCGCGTATCGGCACCGCGAGGCCCATCATGCCGGTGGTGTTTTCCTGATCGTTAAGTGCATAACCTTGCCGGCGAATGTTTTTGAGCTCGTCGAGCAGCCGATTGGGGTCAGTGATTGTTTGTTCGGTAAATGTTTGTAGAGGCAGACTTTCCACGAGGCGGCGCCGCGAACGGCTATCGAGAGAGGCCAGCAGCATTTTACCGATCCCGGTGCAATGCGCGGGGACACGGCTGCCTGGTTGCAGCTGCATCCGCAACGGCCAATCGCATTCGACCCGTTCAAGGTAGATGACTTCGGGGCCGTCCAGCATGCCGACATTGCAGGTCTCGCCCAAGGCCCCGACCAGGCGCTGGAGAATGGCGCGAACCGTTGCCGTTTGCAGGCTCTGCTCCATGATGCGTTCGCTCAATCGCCGCAGCCGCCGCCCCGCGGTATATCCATCGCTACCTGGTGCGCGCTCCAGCAATCCTTCATCGACGAGTTGCCGAACGATACGATGCACGGTTTGTTTGGGTAGTCCCAACCACATTGCGAGCGCGCCGATGCTGACCGGGCTGGTGCGGTCGATGACCGTTTCCAATACCGTTATCGCTTTTCCCAGGGCGGAACTTGTCTGACCATCGCGGGGCATGAGCCTCTCCTCCAGCGCGAATTATCCAGACCAGCTTATTCAAAACAACAAAAATTTCGTATTTTTGAGGTAAATCGTCCCAATTTATAGAAATTATGTCATCTTTAAATATTATTGCGGCGAATCTGCTCCCGCAGAGTCTGAAGACGTTTGTGAATGCGGGACAGATGCGGATTGGCCGTCAGTGCCAACGCGTATGCCTTGGCTGCGGCTGCGTCATTGCCGAGAACTTCGTAGCACATGCCGAGGCCCGCCAGAGCGCCGAAATGCCGAGGCTCCAGAGCCAAGACCTTTTGAATGTCATCAATTGATGCTTGTATCCGCCCCATCGTATAGAGCACGGTCGCGCGTTTGTTCCATCCTTCGGCAAATCCCGGTTCGTGCTTTACCAATTGGTCGAAATGATCGAGCGCGATATCGAGGCGCTGCACTTGCATCGCCAGGATCCCCCGTCGGATCAACTCATTGGAAATACCGTCGCCGGATTCGATCCAGATCGACCAGATCTCCGACGTAATCTCGGAAGCGTCGGCTTTGATGTCATCGGCATCCAGGCGTTCGAAAAGACCCTCGAGACGGGGATCCTTCTGGTCGGCCTGAGCCGGAGCGACGATGGTCGCGAAGGCGAAGCCGAGTATGAGCAGAACAAATCGCATGTTTGAAGGATGACGTCTCAGAGTGAGTGGGGCAAATCGCAATTGCGTTGGTTGTCGAACTTCCCAAATTGGTGTTATGACGAGCGGACGATGACAGCGGCGCAACATTTCTCCACCGACCCCACCGATGCACGGCGGTTGTTCCTGTCGGCTTGCCTGGATGCCCGGCTTCCGGTGGCGTCGTTCGAGGCGCCGCGGTCGAACCGGGACGAGCTGCCGGTCCATATCGATGTAGCCCATGCAGGACAAAGCAACGCGCCGACGGTTTTCGTTGTTTGTCCCGGAACACGCATGGCGGAGGGTCTGTGCGCGTCCGGTATCCAAACGTCGCTTCTCCGAACCGGATTGCAGATCGAAATGCCGGGTCCGATTGCCATGGTATTGGTACATTCGGTAGTGCCGGCTGCATTCGAAGCGGCGGCATGGGACGGTCTGATCGAGCAGAGCGCCGTGGAGACCAAATGGGACGATTCGTTGTTGGCGGCGGCTGAAGTCCGCTTCAACGAGGATCGGCAGCAAGAGAAGACGGTGACGCCGGAGGATCGTGAACGTCAGCAATGGTGTCGCCAAGTACTTGCAAATGTCGCGGAACGGTTCTTGTCGCGGGCCCAACATTTGGTTTTTCTCGACGTGCACACCGGCTCGGGACCCTATGGTGAGGCGGAAGTTGTCTCGTGCCACATGCCGGGATCGCAGGATGAAAAGCGAGCCTTGGAGTTGTTTGGTGCCCGTGCGGCGGCGGAAGGTGTTGCAATTTCTAATTTTCAGGGTCCGGTTGCACGCGGCCTGGTCTCGTCCTTGCCGGATCGTAAGTCGACCTCACTGGTCGTCGAATTTGGATGTTATTCGTTGACGACAGTCTTGGATTCGCTGTTGAGCCGGCACGAAGTCGCAGGCGCCGGTGGCGAACGGTTCGACGGATTGTGCTACCCGGACGCAGCCGATTGGCGCGATCTGGTGTGGGAGGGGGCGGCCGAGATACTCCGTCTCGGGTTCCGGTCTATCGATCTTACGGCATTAAGCTCCGAGCTCCTGGCTGAGCCCTAGCGGGGTTTAAACCCCGGCCAGCGCAGCCCAGAATGACTTATTGGTATTGGACAACGAACGATGATGCCAATCGGCAAGGCATTGGCGCACGCTCAAATAAGGTGAGGCATCCGCCGCTTTCCCGCAATTCTGATATAATTTGCCGATCCATTGCTTCACCTCCGCGTCGGGCTGTGCGTTACCTGCCTTCTTCCAGGCGGATTGACGCTCCGTCTAATTTGCCGGGGAAGTTCTGGACAACTCGTTCATTAGGCGATTGACCATGTGGACGGCTTTTGTCCGGGATTCGCTGTTTTCGAAAAAGCGGGCGGCAATATCCCGATGTGGTCCGATGGCGGTATCCAGGCCGACGTTCGCCGGTGCTTCGACGGGCAGCATGGTCGCACGTTTCCCGGCCGTTAACCGCAGTGTCCCGATATCGAGGGTGCCGACCGCAGCACGCGGGATTGAGACGCGAACCGAAGTGTATTCTGGATCCGGCCGGAAAGTAAGGTCTTTCTCGTCAAGGACCACTTGAGCTCCGTCGAGCGTTCGGGCGCTGACTTGGATCGAGCCCGTCGCTGCTTGGCGATAGAGGTCGGTTGGTGCGGGAGATCGACGTTTCTGCTGTAAGCAGAATGCCGACAGATTGACGCTACACTCCGCACTCTCGCAGTGAATAGGGACTGGTTCTGCCGTCGCGACAAGGCCCAGCGCCTGCGGCGGCGATAATTATCCCCGCAGACAAGAGAGTTTGCATTAACTTTAGCATGCTACTTCTCCCAGAGAATGAAGTTATTAAGCCAGCATAGATATTTTCCGCACCGGAAGTACAAAATTTCTCTTGCATTCCGCCTCACCGAATAGCATATCGTCGCGTCCCGTACTTGAGCGGGGGAAACCGCTTTAGCTAAGGGGCGGGAATGATGGAAAAAAGCAGCCTCGCAACTGCATTCGATACGCTTCCGGATACGCCGGAGTCCGATGGTGAGCGCGAATACCTATTGCGCCACGCTGGGGCCTTCTATGCCGGTCGTCATTTATTAGTCGACCTATGGGATGGCGAAAATTTAAGCGACGCGAATGTCATCGACGCGGCCCTTCGCCGGGGCGCGGAAGAAGCCGGCGCGACACTGCTCCATATTCATCTGCATGAATTCACCGAAAACGGCGGCGTTTCCGGTGTTGCTGTGCTCGCGGAATCTCATATCAGCATCCACACTTGGCCCGAATGGAATTATGCGGCGGTGGATGTGTTCATGTGCGGCGAGACAGATCCCATGCGTGCAGCGGAAGTTTTGCGCGAGGCGTTCAACCCAGCGCGAATGGAAATCGCCGATCACTATCGTGGCCGTATCCGCTGATGGATTGGTTCGAGGAAACCCTCCATCCGGGGTTCCGTTCGCGGCTCGGCATCGGCCGAATCATCCATGAGACGAAGACCGAACACCAGCATCTCATAATTTTTGACAATCCAGAATTTGGGCGGGTGCTGGCGCTCGACGGCGTGGTGCAAACCACGGAGCGGGACGAATTCATCTATCACGAAATGCTGGCGCATACGCCGGTCTTTGCCCATGGCGCGGCGCGCAACGTCTTGATCATCGGCGGCGGTGACGGCGGTATGCTGGAAGAAGTCCTTAAACACCGTTCCGTTGAGGCGGCCGTGCAGGTCGAGATAGACGACACGGTCATCGAGCTGAGCAAGCAACACCTTCGGTCGATTTGCGGCGATGGCTATGATGACCCGCGCACCGAGGTTGTGATCGCGGATGGCGTGGAATTTGTGAATGACACTGATCGAAAGTTCGACGTCATCATCGTCGATTCAACGGATCCGATCGGTCCTGGAGAAGTGCTATTCGGGCGGCGCTTCTATGGCGGCTGCAAGCGCTGCCTCGCGGAGGGCGGAATCCTGGTCACGCAAAACGGCGTGCCGTTCGTTCAAGGTGAGGAACTCACCGGCACTTTGAGTGTTTTCCGTGAATTGTTCGAAAGCGTGACATGCTACCGGGCTAGCGTGCCGGCTTATATCGGCGGCGACATGACGTTCGGGTGGGGCAGCGATGATACCCGATGCACCGATGTGCCCCTCGAGATATTGCGAGAACGCTTCAAAGACGCCGGGATCGAAACCAATTATTACACTCCGGACGTCCACAGAGGCGCCTTTGCGCTTCCGCCCTATATTAGTCGATTGTTTGAGTAGGCCGGTTTCTAACCGACGACACCGCGAACGGCATCGACACTGATCTTGGTCTTCGTCCAATCGGACGCCAGCTTGGCGGTCGCTTTCAACATTTCTTCTCTGCTTTTCGCCGCCGCCGCGCCGAGTTCGCTTCCCTCGAGGACAACCGTAGAATAAGCCTCCTGGATGGTTTAAGCGTGCGGATGTTCCTGCACGCCGCCACCACCGCCGCTGCGACCGGAGCCCTTCGTCTTGTTCTTGTTCCGCTTGCCGGGGCTAGCGGAGAACCGAGGTTTCAGTGAATTTCCAAGCCGCATGCCAAGTCCAGGCAGTTTTTCATCTCGATAAAACATCCGTGTCTTACAGGCTTCGCCTGCCTATTTTAGTCTTTCTCGGCCTACTATTGTAGTATTCCGTCAGGGACCGTTTCGTCAATGAACACCACTATATTACACGTAATAAGTGGTCTGGTTTTCGAGATCATCTTCTAAAAAGACATTTACGATCTCATCAAGATCGGTATCTGCCTTAAAGCCCATCTCCAAGCCGCGCGGCGTCTCGAAACTATTGGCCCAGCCGTCGACGATGTCCTGAATGAATGGATCATGCTCGAATGTGACCAAGGCGCGCGCCGAATTCCCGCCGACTCGCGCCAATGCTTGCATCGATTCCGTGACCGAGCCGGTGATGCCGGGCAAGTTCACAACGCGGTGCGGGCCCCAGACTTCTGAGCCCAGTGCTTGCGCATGGCGGAATGATTCGACGACCCGTCGCGGTGATAGCATCCACATTTTGCTCTCTTCGGTCACCGGACAAACGGCTGATTTGCCCGTCAGCGGTTCCCGCATGATGCTCGACGCCCAGGTCGATGCCGCTTTGTTCGGACGCCCGGGGCGGACAACGATGGTCGGCAGACGCAAGGCGCGTCCATCGATGAAGCCCTTGCGACTATAATCGTCGATCAGGTACTCACCGATGACTTTGGTGACGCCGTAGGTGGTTTGCGGATTGGGGATCACTGAATCATCGATGACGTCCGGCATGTCGCCGCCAAAGGCTGCGACGGAACTTGCATAGACGACGCGTGGCGCGTGACCGAGTGCCCGGCAACGTTCGAGGACGATGCGTGTTCCGTCCAGGTTTACCCGCATGCCGAGGTCGAAATCTTCCTCCGCTTGCGCGCTCACCACGGCGGCTAGGTGGAAAACCGTATCGGTATCTTCGTCGATGAGCGCCTCAATGGTCGCGGCATCGCTGACCTCGCCGGTGACGACACTCAGGCGCGGATCGTCCGGCAGGGGCGGATTTGGCGCCACCACGTCGAAGGCGGTAATGGCGGTGATTTCCGCTTTCTCTCCGTCGCGATTAATCAATTCCGGTGTCGCCAGCAGGGAATCGATCAGTTTACGGCCGATCATGCCGATACCGCCTGTGATGACAACTTTCATTAGGAGTCTCCTTGAACCAGAAACTGGTTGTTAACGCAGTTTCGAATGGTGCCTTCGGTGAGGTAATTGATGACGGTACGGGCGGCCTTCTCGCGGCAATCGCGCGCTCCATCTGGGCTATACCAGGCGGCATGGGGCGTCACGATAACGCGACCTTCAGTCCAAGCCTCGCGGTTCTTCAGCGCGGAGAAGAGCGGATGGTTCGGGTCCGGTGGCTCCTGCGGCAGAACATCGAGCCCGGCAGCTCCGATGCGGTTCGCTTTCAAGGCTTCGGTGACGGCGTCCACATCGACGACTTCGCCCCGCGATGTGTTGATGAGGATGGCGTCTTTTTTCATACAGGAGAGCGCTTGGCCGTTGATCATGCCGCGTGTCTCTTCCGTCAACGGTGTGTGCAGGGTGACGATATCGGATTCCCGCAGCAACTCCTCCAAACTCTCACGGCGCTCAAAGCCGACCGACTGATCGCCGCCATCGGGGATATAGGGGTCGAAGAACAGCACGTTCATGCCCAACGCCTTGGCCCGCAATCCGGCGGCGGTCCCAATACGCCCGCGCCCGACGATTCCGAACGTAGCGCCGCGCGCGCGTCGCACGATAGGGGTGTCGATGGCCCGCCACTTGGCGACCGGCTCGTCGATCAGCGCCATGTGATGGCGCACGATACCGCG
>CAXAGK010000147.1:0-8242 GCA_963968305.1 uncultured Rickettsiales bacterium
CAGGGTCGTATTCCCACCCGACCATCCAGGCGTATCCAGATAAATGTCACCGATAGCGTTCAGGGCCTGATATTCTTGCCGGCTCAAATGCGGCAAAAACCGAAGGTACCGTTCTGGGTCGAGACCCGCGCGCCGAAACGCCCCGATGAGCCGTTCTCGCAATATCCGCATGTCGAAAATGCGACTGCCGCCTTGCAGAAACAGGAAAAGCGCATTCGGTACTTCTTTTGCGATACGTGGATAGAGGTCATCGTCGGCAGGCAGGTATTTTTGCGGCGTCTGCAGACAGAGATAGAGCGTGGCCTTATCCGGCAACCCGAAAATATCGCGCCTTAAGGCCGCTTCCGGCAAGAAGGAGGGCATATACGGAAATGAAATTCCGGGTAGCGTGACGAGACGCTCCGAGTAATGCGCCATCGAGCCCTCCGGCTCCACCAAATCGCCGCTGATGAAGTAATCCATGGTCGATAAGCCGGTGGTGACGGGGTGGCCGATCGCGCAACATTGCACCGGCGCAAACCGACCCGAGGCCAGTCGCTGCGCCAATCCGCTCATGCCGACCTCCGGGTAGAACACCACATCCGGGCTCATCGCATCCAGAACCGCTACCGCGCCCTCATAGTCGCTTGGCACGTGATGAAATTCGTCGACATAACCGCGAATTTCCGCCGTCATTTCATCTTGCCGTTCGCCGAGGTGAAGACACGTGACATAAAAACGTTCTCGGTCCAGATATTTCAACCATCCGCGTTTCATCCGCCAATTGGTATGCCGCCATACAAATCCGGACACGAAGGCAACGACGATTCGCCCATCCATGCGGCGCTTGCGACCTTCCGCTAAGGTCGGGCGATCCGACAAGCAATTGAGCATAGAGCCGTAAATCTCCTGTAGAGACTTGTCGTCTTCTCCGTATTGATAGGGCAGCAAATAGGGCGTCAATTCGGAGGACAGCCGCCGGGCACGCTCCCGCGTATAGTCGTCCGCCCGCTGCAGGTGATCTGACAGCGCTTTCAATCGTGATTCATAGCGCGCACGACTTTCCTCTATCTCCACCGTCGAACCTTAAAGCGGGGCCAACGCGTAGACGCAATGTAGCCATTCGAGCTCCAAACACTCGCGAAACCGCTCCAGGCCTTCTCCTTTGACCGCTTCCGCTGCTCTTTGCCGTCCCGCTTGATGCAAACTTCTAGCGAGTACCGCCCAAGTTTCGGGCAAGTGCAGCGCCCGCTCATTAATATCCCTGAGGAAAATCACCGCATCATCGATGCGGTTAACTTCCATCTGGCAGGACAAGTATTGGAGAAGGACCGCGCGCCGAATATCCGGGTTTTCATTCTCCAAACACAATTCGACCGCGTGCCGCGCCGGCGCCAAGGACTCCTCCGCCCGCGCCATGCGCGCCAGTGCCGCCGAATAGGCAATCAAGGTTTCACAGTTGTCCGGCGAAACCGCGAGCGCTGCCTCGAAAGCCAATACCGCGTCTGGCAAATTTCCGCGATCTACCAGCAATAACGCCCGCAACCTCCAGACCTCAGCGGCGGAAGGGGTCGATTACAAAACACTTTCCGTCAACGCCAAGGCCGCGTCGTCCTCCCGTAAAATTCGGAGTGTGCGGATATACGCACAAACGCGGTCAGCGGCCGTGAAAATCGGCTCCAGCCCGGCAATATCGGCTAGCACCATTTGCCGACGGGTCACTGGCATGGTTTCCAATGCCTGACAAAACCCTAATTGTGCTCCCTCCGGTGACTCGAGCCCGACGATCGCAACGGCGAGATGCCCACAAGCTTCCACCGCTCGTTCTTGTTGCAATTCGATGGAGCCGAGTAGAAGCGCCGCCTCCGACTGTGCCGGGTCTCGAGCCAAAATTTCGGCATAGGCTTCCGCCGCTTCTTCCAAAACGCCCGCTTTATACAGCCGCTTGCCCCATTCTAGCGCGTCGGAAAAATCTGTATGGTCTGCTTCGGTCATCACGCGGATTCTAGCACATTATCGCCATTGGATGCGGCGGCCAAAAATGCTTATGTGGCAGCTGCGGAATTCAAACGACCTACACCTAAATTGCGGGATTGAAAATGCGGTTCATACTTTATGGCGCCGGCGGCGTCGGCGGCACCATCGGGGCGGAACTCTTCAGAGCTGGCGAAGACGTTATTCTTGTTGCCCGTGGCGCGCATCTCGATGCTATTCAGAAGAACGGCTTGCGATACGAAACGCCACATTACCAAGAATCACTCTCGATTGCGGCGGTCGGACATCCGAACGAAATTGATTTCCAAGACGGCGATGTCGTCATCCTGAGCATGAAAGCGCAACACACGCTGGGCGCACTCGAAGACTTGCGCGCAGCCGCGGGAGATACGATTCCCGTCATCTGTTGCCAGAACGGCGTGGCCAACGAAGCCATGGCCTTGCGCCGTTTCCACCATGTCTACGCCATGGCCGTCTACTTGCCGGGCGAATCGCTGGAGCCCGGCGTCATCCGATGCCATTCGGCGAACAAAATCGGCATTCTCGACGCCGGTGTCTATCCAAGCGGTGTGGATGACCTCATCACCCGAGTCGCTGAGAGCTTGGAAGCCGCCAATATCGTCAGCGTACCGACCGCCGACACGATGGCTTGGAAATACACCAAGCTTGTCATCAACACGAGCAACGCGACCGACGCCGCGTGCGATCCCAACGCCGAGACCAAGCCACTCCGCGATCAGCTCCACGCCGAAGCCTTCGCGTGCTTCGATGCAGCGGGCATCCCCTATCGAACGTTGAAGGAGATGCGAGAACGCCGGGGCGATTTGATGAAAAATGGCAAAATCGACGGCGTCGGCCGCGCGGGGGGCTCGTCCTGGCAATCACTGGAGAATGGTCGCCCGGATAACGAAGTCGACTTTCTGAACGGAGAAATCGTTCAACTCGGCCGCCTCCACGGCGTCCCGACACCGGCGAACACGGCGATGCAGAACCTGATGACCCGGATGACCCGGGACGGCATCGCTCCCCGGAGCCTCGGCATGGACGAAATCAACACCTTAATCGCAGCGGAAGAATAGCCGGCGCGACTGGATTCCCTAGCAATTGAAACAACCTTGATCCCGGGGCGAGAGCGCCAGCCAACATTTTGAAAGGATCGGTCATGCATATAGACAGCATGATGTGGGATATCGGGTTGCAAGACGCAGCCGCCTACGGACAAAAATGCGAGCGCATCGGCTACGATTGCGTCTGGACCTACGAGGCCGCGCACAACCCGTTCATGCCATTGGCGCAGGTCGCGGCGGCTACGGAGAATATCCACGTCGGCACCAATATCGCCGTCGCCTTCGCGCGCAGCCCCTATGCCATGGCACAGGCTGCCTGGGATCTGGCGGATGTCAGCAAGGGGCGCTTCCACCTTGGTGTCGGCAGTCAGGTCCGCGCGCATGTAGAGCGCCGCTTCTCCGCCGAATTCGATCACCCGGCAGCGCGCCTGACCGACTACATCAAATGCGTTAAAGCCATCTGGGACAGTTTCCAGAACGGCACCAAGCCTGGTTATCAGGGAGAGTTCTATCGCTACGTCCTGAACAATCCGATGTTCAATCCAGGTCCGATCGACCATCCGGATATTCCCGTCTATGTCGCGGGCGTTAATCCGCGCATGTGCCAAGTAGCGGGCGAAGCGGCGGACGGCATGCACGTCCACCCGATGCACTCGGTCTCGTATCTCCGCGACGTGGTGCGCCCTGCCGTCGAGAAGGGTGCCAAGATGAGTGGGCGTAGTGTCGACGATATCGCATTCTTCGCTCCGGTCTTCGTCATTACCGGCGAGAACGGAACCGAGCGCGCCGAGGCGGAGAAGCACGTCCGCTACCAGATCGGCTTCTATGGTTCGACCCCGAACTATCGCGCCTTACTCGAGCATCATGGCTACGACACGCTCGGCAAGGAACTGAGCGCCGTGACGCGAGCGGGCGAATTCGAAAAATTACCCGGACTCGTGCCGGACGAATTGTTGGAGGCGTGCTCTATCACTGGAGAGCCGGACCAAATCGCGCCCATCCTACGCAAACGCTACGAAGGCGGCCTAATGCAACGGGCATCACTCTATTTCTCAATGGACGCAGACGCGCCCGAAGAGAAGTGGCGGGACTTCACCAACGCGTTCAAAGCTGCTTAAACGTTGAATTTGCATCATACCCGTTCCCCAGCCGAAGAACCGGGGCCCAGCACGCTGGATATATCTTGCCCACTGGATTCCGGATTGGTCCGCGTTCGGGACACGATAACGCTCGCGCGTCATCCGGAATGCTTACCTAACGATTTAGGCCGCGGCGGCGCACCGGTTAATGAAACGCAGCCACGTCGTCGCCACTAGAACGATCATCATCGGCGCGAACATACCGGCCGTAATCCATTCCCAACCGAAATGGTGTTGAATAGCACCGGATGAAAAACTGGCGATGGCAACTACGGTGAATACCGTAAAATCGTTTAACGCCTGCACCTTGGCTCGTTCCTCTGGCCGATAGGTCTCCAGCAACAATGTGGTGCCGCCGACGAACATGAAGTTCCAACCGACACCGAGCAGGAATAGCGCGCCCCAGAATTGCGACACCGCGATCCCTGACAGGCCCGTCGCGGCACTGCCGAGCATTAGCAGCACGCCGACCGTGATGATATTCAACACGCCGAACTTCTTGATCAGATGCCCGGTAAAGAAACTCGGCACGAACATGCCGAGCATATGCCATTTGATCACGAAGGCGGTATCGTTGAAACTATGATCGCAGAACTGCATCGCGAGCGGTGTTGCCGTCATCACCAGGATCATGATGGCGTATCCCAGCATCGCTGACAGTACAGCCACGACGAACTTCGGTTGACCCACAATCTCTAGGAGCGGGCGGCCGCTTTTACTGCGTTCTTCCGCTGTTGGCTTCGGTATTTCCACGAACTGCATGACTGTCATCGAGATCAAGATGATCACCATGACAGCAGCGTATCCGCCGGCGAATTTCACCGGCTCAAAGAAATCGATGCTGACTTTCGCCAGTTCCGGCCCGATGAAGGCTGCAATCACACCGCCTGCCAGCACGAAGGATATCGCCTTGCTCCGAAACTCTGGGCTCGCAGTATCGGTCGCGGCGAACCGATAGTACTGCCAGAACGCGTTATGGACGCCGAACAATAGGGCTGCGAAAACAAGGAGTAGGAAATTGATCGAGAAAAGCGCATAGACCGACAATCCGGCCGCCGTTAGTCCGAAACACATGCCGACCGTAAAGCCGACCCGCCGCCCAAACCGCTGCATAAAGAACGACGCCGGAATGGTGCTGAGCATGGTGCCGAGAAACTGGCATGCCATCGGCAAGGTCGCCAGGCTCTTGTCCTCGGCTATAAGAAAGCCCGCCAAGGCGGCAACGGTCGCAATGAGCGACGAACCGCTTTGTGCCAAGGCCTGGCAAATGGCCAGCAAGGCGACATTGCGTCGTGTGCGGTCCGGCACGACGGGCCCATCTGCCGTCGATAAAATGGCGTCGCTCATGTGTTTCCGGCTGAATTCAATGGAAGATATGCGGCGCGCAATATGGTCCGATCAGCCTTGCGACACAACTTTATATATGCGCCTGGCGGCGCTTCGCCGCGCGGCGCCCCCTAAACGGAATGTAACGAACTCACATGAAATTCGGCCTTTTCATCTCGACGCAGTTCAATGCCGACCAAGACCTCGGATCGGCGATGCGTTTCATGGCCGAAGAAGCCAGGGTGGCGCGAGATTCCGGCTTTGAGTCGATCTGGTGCCCACACCATTATGTCACCGATCCCATGCGCATGTTCCAACCGCATGAAGTCCTGGCCCGGCTTTCCGCCGAAGTGCCGGGATTTCGCATTGGCACGGGCATTCTCCTGCTCTCCATGATGAATCCGGTTCAAGTGGCGGAGCAAGCTGCGACCTTGGACTGGATGACCGATGGCGGCTACGTTCTAGCGGCGGGCCTCGGATATCGCCGGGAGGAGTTCCAAGCCATGGGAGTCGAGCGCAAACACCGTCTGAGCCGATTTGTCGAGGCTATCGAAGTGATCCGACGACTGTGGACGGAAGAGCGCGTGACCCATCACGGCCAACACTTCCATCTGGATGAGATCGGACTCTCGGCTCGGCCTCGCAATCCGCAAGGATGCCCCATTTGGATGGGTGGCGCGGTCCCGCCAGCGGTCGAGCGCGCCGCCCATATGGGCGATGCTTGGCTCGCGAGTTTCACAACAGACCCAGACGTGATGCGCGGATTGTTCGACACATATCGCGCGGCTCTGCCCCCTGGTAAAGAACCGGAAATGCCGATCTGCCGGGAATGTTTCATCGGCGCTTCGAATGCGGACGCATTGGATAAGTGCCGCGAGACCTTGATCGATAAATACGCGGCCTACGCTTCCTGGGACAACAACCATGTCGCGGCGGAGCGGCCTTTCGCGGAACGTTTCGACGAATTCCGAAAGGACCGATTCCTGATCGGGGACGTCGCCCGCATGAAAGATGAGGTCGCGCGCTACCGTGAGGAATTAGGTGTCACAACCATGCTGTTACGCATGAACTGGCCCGGCACGGATTTCGAAGATTCTCTGGCGAGCATCAAACGATTCGCAGCCGTCGCGGCGGCTTTTGCTTAAGACGAAGGTAAGGAAAACTATGAAAGTCATACCACCCGAAGAAACCCACTACCCGCCACAACCCGACGGAGGGAGACCGGACATGTCCGAACACGACAAATGGCTGGCCCAAGTTCAAGAAAAAACCCTTGAACCGGACTTGCCGATCATCGACCCACACCACCACCTTTGGCATTTCATCCGCCCGGAGAGCGAGCACCGCTATCTGTTGGAGGACCTGTTGAAGGACACCGGGTCCGGCCACAACATCCTCAAGACTGTGTTTGTCGAATGCTCCGCCATGTGGCGGGCCGACGGCTCGGAAGAAATGAAAGTCGTCGGCGAGACGGAATTCGTGAACGGCATCGCTGCAATGAGCGCCTCCGGCACTTATGGCGACACACGAGTGGCCGCTGGAATTGTTGGCACCGCAAACCTAAATGTCGGGGCGCGCATCGGCGAGGTTCTCGACAAACATCTGAAAGTCGGCGGCGATCGGTTCCGCGGCATTCGCTATCTCGCGACCCACGATCCGCATCCCGATGTCCGCAACGGCTATACCGAGCCGGCGGCGGACATGCTCTCCAGCGCGGCGTTCCGCGAAGGCTATGCGGAGTTGGGCAAACGCAATCTCAGCTTCGAGGGTTGGTGTTTCCATCGTCAAATCCCGCAGCTGACCGACCTTGCCCGTGCTTTCCCAGACACGATCATGATTCTCGATCATTTCGGCGGACCGATCGGCATCGGTCCCTATGCGGACAAACGCGAGGAAGTGTTCGAAGAGTGGAAGAAGAACATCGCCGAACTCGCGACGTGCGAGAACGTGGTCGCTAAGCTTGGCGGCCTCAACATGACCGTGAATGGCTTCAATTGGCACAAAAATCCAAAGCCACCAACGAGTGAAGAGCTGTGCGAGGCGACCCGACGCTATTTCGAACATACGTTGGAGCATTTCGGCGTCGACCGGTGCCTGTTCGAATCAAACTTCCCTGTGGATAGCATCAGCTGCAGCTACAATGTCCTGTGGAATTCATTCAAACGGCTGACCGCGAACTACTCCACCGACGATAAAGCCAAGCTCTATCATGACAACAGCGCCCGAGTTTACCGGCTCTGATAAGGAAATCAGCAAGATGACCGACATAGCAACGAATCAAGAATGGCTCGATCAGGTTCAAGAAGAAGCCTTGGAGCCAGACCTGCCTATCATTGACCCTCACCATCACCTCTGGGACTTTAAGGTGGAGCGCGTGAACCCGCGCTACTTCCTCGATGAAATTCTGGTAGACACCAATGCGGGGCACAACATCGTCTCCACTGTCTTCATCGAATGCCATGCAATGTTCCGCGAAGACGGACCGGAGGAATTAAAGCCGCTGGGCGAGACGGAGTTCGTGAACGGCATCGCGGCAATGAGCGCATCCGGCCTCTATGGCAAAACGCGTGTCGCAGCTGGAATTATCGGGACAGCCGACCTGGAGCTCGGCGAACCTGTCCGGGATGCACTGGACCAGCATATCGCGCTGGCCGGCGGGCGCTTCAAGGGTATCCGCGTCGGTGCCACCTGGGACCCTCATCCGGAGGTCGGCAATCATCGGACCGAACCTGTCCA
>CAXAGK010000148.1:0-8236 GCA_963968305.1 uncultured Rickettsiales bacterium
TCCGCTACGCACACTTGGCGCTGGCGATCTCGTCCAACCCTAAAATACACGTGTTCGCTAAGACCATGATCCGCGACCATAACGCGGTCAACAGACAGGCTTTGGCTTTACTCAAAAAACTAAACGCGCAGCCACAGGACAATTTTCTCAGCCGTCAATTGACAGAAGGCTCGATTAAGCTGGTCGTGGAGATGAGCCGATTACGGGGTACGGCATTCGACAAGCGCTATGCGGCGAACGGACTCGGCTATCTTCAGGCGGTGAACAATCTTGTCGAGACGGCTTTCATCCCGAATATCGAAAACGCCGAGGTGAAGGCGCTCTTCGAAGCCGGTCTCAAAATATTCCGAACTCACGAGCGCCACGCCAAGATGATGGTCGGCTCTCTCAAATAAGGCGCGACGGATGAACCGCCGAACCTTCTTAACTGGACTGGTGGCCACATCCGCGGTCATCGGTCCAGCAGCCGCAAAACCGGATCAACAACCTAGAGGGCAGTCTCGACGGCTCCATGAAGTGATCATCATTCGATCTGAATTCACGCCTGCGAGCCTACAAGTACGACCGGGAGACCGCGTTCGTTGGGTCAACAGGGATATTGTCCCGCATCCCGTGACCGCGCTGGACAATAGCTGGGACACCGGCGAAATCGAGGCGGGTGCCAGCGCCATGGTTACAATCGAATCGGGACACAGCGGAGACTATTTCTGCCAATACCATCCGAGCATGCGCGCCAGCCTTGGGAATATTTAACGCTCGGCTCGCCCCGACTCCGGTGCGCTGCTAGCAAAGCGCACCGGACAAAGGCATCACCTTCACACACCTTTCAGATGTTTCTCCAGGCTTTCGCAGAGCGCATCGCCGCCCGCTGCATCCACATCCAAGTGCGTCACAACACGAATGCGGCGTTCCCCGAACGCCCCGATGATCACTCCGTCAGCTTTCAACAAACGTTCGATCTCCGACGCATCTGGTGCATCATCCGATAAGTCGAATATGACAATGTTAGTCTCGACCGGGAGAACATTCGCGACTTGGTCCATCTTCAAGAGTCGCGCGGAGATCCCCGCTGCCAATGCGTGATCATCGGCAAGTCGGTCCACGTTGTGATCCAATGCATAAAGACACATGGCGGCCAGGATGCCGGATTGCCGCAACGCTCCCCCCATTTGCTGCCTCATGCGCCAGGCGTGGCATATGAATTCCGAGGAGCCCGCGAGGACCGCGCCCACGGGCGCGCCGAGACCTTTGGAGAAATTGGTCCAACAAAAATCGTAACCTTCAGTCAACTGATCGGCCTTTACACCCGATTTTACGACCGCGTTGAGAAGGCGCGCGCCATCCATGTGCGTGGCCAGCCCCGCATCCTTCGCGAGGGCGACCGAATCGCGGCGCGGACCTGCTCCGTCTTGAATATACCGTTCGCGCCATCGATGGGAGAGATCATCACCCCGCTCAGCGTCGCCGGGCTGAGTGTGAACGCGGATGGCGATCTCATTGCACATCGTCCCCGACGGCATAAAGATCGCTGCTTCCTTGCCCAACAAGTCGGCGACCCGGTCGCACAGCGCCAATGTCGTCGGATCTTCGTCTTTCTGCTCGTCCCAAACATCGGCGCCGAGGACGGCCTCGCGCATTGCCATCGACGGCTTGGTTTTTGTGTCCGAATAAAAATCATGCATCCGAAATATTTCCTTCTAAGCGGTAACCCATAGGGACTATCAACCGATCGGGATCTTCGAAACCCGGCCTCCCTAATTCAATAACCTGATCTATCTAAATTTAATGGACAGGAAATCGAAGCAATGGCGTGAAGCGGTAAATGGGGTGAGTGATGTTTGATATTTTGATTAAGAACGCGAAAATTATCGATGGTACCGGCGGTGAGCCCGTGCAAGGAAACATCTGGATCCAAGACGGGAAAGTCGTCGGATCAGGTGCGGACACACCTGAAGCCCGGGAGGTGATCGACGCCGACGGCCTCGCGGTCATGCCAGGGTTCGTCGACCTTCACACCCATTACGATGCACAAGTTACGTGGGACCCCACCTGTTCTCCTTCACCGTCGCTTGGCGTGACCACCTGCGTGATGGGGAATTGCGGCTTCGGTATAGTGCCGAGTCCGCCCGAGGTTCGCGACACGATCATGAAGAATCTCTCCGTCGTTGAAGGCATGGATCTAGACGCCTTGCGCGCCGGGATCGATTGGCAGTTCGAGAACTTCTCCGACTATATGGGTGCCTTGGAACGAATCGGGCCATATCCCAATCTCGCGGTCCTCGTCGGGCATTCCGCCGTCCGCACTGCGGTCATGCGCGACGACGCCTGGGTGCGGGAGACACCGACCGACGACGAGATGGCAATCATGCGCGGCCTGATCGAATCGGCGCTCAGCCAAGGTGCCGTCGGTTTTGCCTCCTCGTTCTCCATCAATCACGTCGGCCATGGCGGCATTCCAATGCCGTCGACCATCGCCACGATCGATGAATTCGGCCATTTGGCGGAAGCGGTCGGCGACGCCGGGAAGGGCATCGTCCAGATGTCCGCAGGCGGACGCGGCACGGTGGAGGCCATGGAGCCCATCGTTGAGAAAATCGGCCGCCGCATGTTCCTGACCACCGGCGCCGCGATGTACAACGCCGGCGATCCGGACCGGGGTCGCAGCTGGTTCGAAGACTGCGCCGCCGCGAAGAAACGCGGCAACGAGCTCTACGTCCAAATTCCGTGTCAGCCGCTGTCCTTCGATTTCACCATGGCGAACGCCTACCCGTTCTTTAGCCATGACGCCTTTGCCGATATCAAGGCGTACAGCCCGGAGCAACTGACAGAAGTCTTCAAGGATTCAGCGTTCCGCGACCGCTTTCGCAAGAATCTGAAAAATCCGGTCGTCGGCACGATCTTCAAGGGCACCTGGGATCAGGTCTTTATCGGCGCGGTCGCAAAGGAAGAGAACAGCCACCTGCAGAACCGCACCATCGCCGACCTTGCAGCCGAACAATCCGCCGATCCGCTCGACGTCATGCTCGACCTGGCGCTTTCGGAGGGTTTGGAGACTGCTTTCCTCGGCAAATTCCTCAATGTGGGCGACGAAGGTGTCGGGGAATTGTTGCGACACGAGCACGGCGTGGTCTCGCTCTCGGACGCGGGTGCGCATCTGATCTATATGTGCGACGCGGGTTACGGATTGCACCTGCTGTCGCGTTGGGTGCGGGAACTGGAATTCTTCACCTTACAAGAAGGCGTGCGCCGCCTTACCAGTCATCCGGCCGACCTTTATGGCATCAAAGGGCGGGGACGCCTGACGCCAGGTTCGCACGCGGATATGGTGATTTTCGACCCGGCGACCATCGGCGTGAGCGATCCGCATCGGATCGCGGACTTGCCCGGTGGCGGCCCTCGCACGATTCGCAAGCCGACCGGTATCCACGGCGTGTGGATCAATGGGACCCAGGTCTACGACGGCGAGGAATACGTTTCCCTCGCCAAAGGACCGGGGCACGTGTTGCGGGACTTCGCGGCCTAGAGCTTATCCGGCGCTGATCGCGTGGTTCGCCACTTTCTTCATGACCGTCGGCAGGGCGTGATCGGCGAAGCCGTCGATGCTGCTCCAAACGCAAGCGTCGGGTAATGGGGCCTCTGCGGGAACACGGCTTTTAAGAATGCTGAGCTCTAAATGGAAATGCGTGAAGGTGTGGCGCACCAGACCCACGAGCGGCAGCCATTCCATCGCCACAAGCGGTGCTTCGCTCGTGATCGCCGCCACACCTTCACTCAAAGTATCCGAGCGCCATTCCGTCGATGGAAACTCCATCATCCCACCCAAGAGCCCTTTCTCGACGCGACGCCTGAGAAGCACCGTGCCGTCCGGGCGTTCAATCCAGAAGACCGTGCCCCGGCGGGTCGGTTTCTCCGGCTTTGGGCGGCGTGCGGGCAGAGATTCCGCGATATCTCGACCGGTACAGTGATCCGTCCACGGGCACAGAATGCATTTGGGCCGACGGGGAACACAGATCGTCGCACCCAAATCCATGACCGCTTGTGCGTAATCGCCGGGGCGTTTGTCCGGCGTCAGGGCGTCGGCGCGTGCCTTTAAGACCGGTTTTACGTCCGGCAACGGGTCCCTCTCGCGGAACATACGGGCCATTACCCGCTCCACATTTCCATCGACGACGACGGCGCGTTTATCGAAAGCAATCGCCATGATAGCCGCCGCCGTGTAGGGACCAACGCCGGGCAGGGAGAGCAATTCCATCTCCGACTCGGGAAAGACACCACCGAAATCCTCGGCGACGACGCCGGCACAACGGTGGAGATTTCTCGCCCGCGCGTAATACCCCAAGCCCTGCCAGCAATGCAGCACGTCATCGAGCGCGGCCGCTGCCAGCGCCGAGACATTCGGCCAACGGGACAAGAACTCAATGAAATACGGCCCCACTGTCGCCACCGTTGTCTGCTGCAGCATGATCTCGCTCAGCCAGACTGCGTAAGGGTTCGCCCGCTCACCGGCAGGCGGGCGCCACGGCATGGCGCGGCGATGGCGGTCGTACCAATTCAGAATTTCGGATGCGCGGGTGGTGTCGCCAGAGGTCATGGGCGTACTATAAGACCCTTCCCGTTGGAGGCTAGAGAGTTGAGCAGCGAAAAAGGAACCCGGCACCGCCGGACGTCAAAACCCAAGGATGAGCCGCGAAGAGGCGGCAAGCCAAAGGCGATGGCGCAGATGGTGCCTAAACTAACGCAAACCGCGCTCGGCAAGCGGGGATTGGCGCAAGCCAACCTGATCGTCGATTGGCCGAGTATTGTTGGCGAGGAGAAAGCCACGACCTGCCAACCGGAAAAACTCATTTTCCCGCGGGGCCAACGCAACAACGGCACTCTGCATCTACGGGTGACCTCGACAATGGCCCTTGAGCTGCAACACGACTCGCCGCAACTGATCGACCGTATCAATGGATATTTCGGATATGCGGCGGTCGAAAACATCCGTCTGATCCAAACCCCTCTTAAACAAGCGAAAATTCAAGCGAAGCCACGCCCGCACCGCACACCCGAATTGGGTGAAATAAGAGCGCTGGAAGACCGTTTGGAGGGCATTGAGGACGCCGAACTGCGCGAAACACTCCAGAGACTCGGGACGGCTATCCTGTCCGAGTCGGGTGAATCCACAAAAAATTGACCGCTCGATAGCCTTGATACCGCCATAATCACATCCCTATACTCGCCCAACTTGCGGACCGGACATCCGTCCGCCCATCCGCTCACGAACGCATGTTTCATCAGGAGGACGGCGTGAAACGACTTCTAATTTCCGCGGCGATATCCATTACATTTTTCTTCACCTACGCCGCTTCGGCTGCCCCTCCCACGACTGAACAGGCGCTCGCGGATCGCATTCTCGGCGACCCTAATGCCCCGGTCACGATCATCGAATATTCGTCGCTGACCTGCCCGAGTTGTCGGCAGTTTCACGTCGATATCCTGCCGAAAATCAGGAAAAACTACATCGATACCGGCAAGGTCAAACTGATCTACCGCGACTTTCCATTCGACCAAATGGGCCTACTCGCGACCGTCATGGCGCGCTGCGCCCCACCGGAACGCTTCTTCAGTTTCGTCGACGTTTTATTCCAGCAACAAGCCAATTGGACGCGGAGCAAGCAGCCCTTCGAAGCGCTCTCGCGGATCGGGAAATTAGGCGGATTGAACCCCTCAGATTTCGAAGCCTGCCTCAAAAATGCGGCCTTGGTCGACGGCATCGTCGAAAAGCGCCTTGAAGGTCAGAAGAAATTTGATGTAAACGCGACACCAACCTTTATCATCGACGGTGACCATAAGATCGTCGGCTCGCAACCTTATGAGGATTTCGACAAAATCCTTTCGAAGAAGGTGAAATGAGCCATCGGTCGGTCCGCCGTCTAAACGATTGTCGCGACCGCAGTGCATTTTCAGAAATTACGCCTCGTTGGTTTCAAATCCTTCCTCGATCCGGTTGAAGTCCAGATAGAGGACGGCATTACGGGTGTCGTCGGGCCGAACGGCTGCGGTAAATCGAATGTTGTGGAAGCGCTGAAGTGGGTCATGGGCGAGACCTCCGCCAAGCAAATGCGTGGCGGAGAGATGGACGACGTGATCTTCGGCGGCACCGACGACCGCCCGGCCCGCAACATCGCGGAAGTGGCGCTGGTTCTCGATAATTCCAACCGGGACGCGCCGTCGCCATTCAACGATTCCACCGAAATCGAAGTCATCCGGCGGATCGAACGCGGTTCCGGCTCCGACTACAAGATCAATGGCAAGAGTGTCCGCGCACGCGATGTCCAATTGCTGTTTGCAGACATGGCGACCGGCGCCCATTCGACCGCTATGGTCAACCAAGGTCGGGTCGGCGCCCTGATCGGCGCAAAGCCTACCCAACGGCGCGGGTTGCTGGAAGAAGCCGCCGGGATCAAGGGACTGCATTCGCGCCGCCACGAGGCCGAGTTACGGCTGCGCGGGGCGGAGACCAATCTGGAACGCCTGGACGACGTGATCATCGCCCTCGAAGGGCAATTCCAAGGATTGAAACGTCAAGCCCGGCAGGCCGCGCGCTATCGCCGTCTCGGCGGACATATTCGGCGCCATGAAGCGATGCAACTTCATTTGCGCTGGCAGGAAGTAACAGCCGCGCTGGAGAAGGCGCGCGAGGGGCTGACAAAAGCCGAAGCTGAGGTTACCACGCGAACCGGCCACGCCGCCGAGACCTCGCGACTGCAAGCGGAGATCGCGGCAAAGCTGCCCGATCTGCGCCAAGCGGAAGCGGAAGCCGCAGCCGAATTACAGCGTTTGTTGGTGGCACAACGGGAATTGGAAGCGGAAGAGGGCCGGATCGTCGAGGCTTTGGCGGCGGTGGATCAACGCCTCAACCAAATCGGCATCGATATCGCGCGCGAACAATCGCTCGGCGAGGATGCCGAGGCCGCCCTCCGGCGCATGGATGAGGAAGTAGCAGAAATCACCGCCGCCCGCGAAGGCGAAGAAGAGCGCCGCGAAACCGCTCGCGTGGCCCTGGAAGAAATTGGCACGTCGCTTCGCGCGAAAGAATCCGAACTCGGCGAATTGACACAAACCGTGGCGGCGGCGGAAGCCAACCGCACCGCATTGTTGAACCGCCGGGATGAATTGGCCCGCCGCCACGACAATCTGACGGAACGCGTCGAATCGCTGCAGCGCGAACGCGAAGAACTGATGGCCGAAGTCGGCGAGGATACAGTACTCGAGCAAACCGCAAAGGCGGTGCCCGAGGCAGAAGCAGAGGTCGAATCGGCGCGACGCACCTCGGAAGAGGCGGAAGCCACAAGAGGAGCGGCCGAGCAAACCGAATCGGACCGCCGCAGCCGCTTGCAGGATGCGCAATCCGCGCGCGACCGTCTAAGTGCGGAAGAAAATGCACTGGCGGATCTACTGAAGGAAGACGAGGGCGACCTTTTCCCGCCCTTGGTCGACGCCCTGGAAGTCATGCCCGGCTATGAAAAAGCGTTGGGCGCCGCCTTGGACGACGATTTGACGGCCCCCATCGACACGGCGGCGCCGGTCCATTGGACCATCTTGCCGCCACTCGCATCGCCGGCCCCTCTGCCGGACGGTATGCGCCCACTCTCCGACTTCGTGAAAGGCCCGCCCGCGCTCGCGCGCCGCTTGGCAGCCATCGGCGTAATCGACGATGCAAACGGCGGTAGTGGATTGCACGAAGCGCTGCGCGAAGGTCAGCGATTGGTGAGCCTGGACGGCGCCCTGTGGCGCTGGGACGGATTTACCGTGACTTCGGGCGCACAGACGACGGCGGCGACGCGTCTTAGTCAACGCAACCGCCTCACCGAAATTCGCGGCCAATTGCAGGCAGTGGAAAAGAATTACGAGACGGCCCGGCAGTTCCATATCGATTCGCAGGAGACGGCCAAAGAGGCCGCCGCCCAGGAACGTAAGGCTCGCTTTGACCTGCAAACCGCCTATGACACGCTCGCCAATGCCCGAAAGGCGTATACGGCACTGGCCGACGCAACGGCGGGCACGCGGTCACGCCTGGAGTCGCTTGGCGAATTGCTGGAGCGGGTGCGCGCCGATCTCACAGAGACCCAGGAGCAACGTATCGCCATCGAAACCTCCGTCGCACAACTGACGGACCCGGTGGAAGCCCGCCAGCGAATCGCAACGCTGCGCCAGGAGATCGAGGCAGGCCGCACGACGGAACGTGAACGCC
>CAXAGK010000149.1:0-8235 GCA_963968305.1 uncultured Rickettsiales bacterium
ACCATCGGCCACGCGGCGGAATGATCCGCGGGCTGCTCATCGCGGCAGCTTTGATGTGGCCGGGCCTCGCGAATGCGGAGCCCCCACCTGGCCCGGGCGCCTTCTCTCAACCGCTGGCGAATCTCTCGGATCACGACCGAGCCACGGTGCATCTTGGCAATTCGCTGTTCCGCAAAAGCTGGCGGGTGGCGCCAAGCGAAACGATGGCCTCCGACGGATTGGGCCCGCTCTATAACGCCCGCTCTTGTGCAGATTGCCATTTTCGCGACGGAAGAGGGCGACCGCCAAACGGTCCCGATGATCGCGCGCTATCGCTTATCCTTCGGCTGGCGAAACCGGACCCGGTCTATGGCGGGCAAATCCAAAACCAGGCAGTCCCCGGGCAGGCGCCGGAAGCCCGAGTTACGGTGCGCTATGAAGAGCATTCCGTGATCTTGACCGGTGGAGAGGTGGTTCGCCTGCGCCGCCCCGAATATCGCCTCTCGAACCTCGGTTATGGTCCAATTGCGCCCGGCACTGCGCTTAGTCCGCGCCTAGCCCCTGGGGTCTTTGGTCTCGGCCTGCTGGAAGCTATCGCGGAGGGCGATATCCGCGCCGGCGCAGATCCCGACGACCTGGATGGCGATGGCATTTCCGGAAGAGCGAACGATGTCCGAAGTGCCGCGCTCGGGAGAACCACACTCGGGCGATTCGGTTGGAAAGCGGGGCAAGTGACGATTGCCGATCAGAATGCGGCCGCCCTGTCTAACGACATCGGCATCGCCAATTCCCTAGCCCCGGCATTGTGGGGAGACTGCACAGCGCTGCAATCCGCCTGCCGCGCCGCGCCGCACGGCGATAGCGAACGCCACGGCGGATTGGAAGTCTCGTCGAAAGTGACGCGTCACCTGGCGTTTTATCTACAAGGTTTAGCCCCGCCGCCTGCCCGAGACCGGGACCTCGCCGAAGGGCGCCAACTGTTTCGGAAGACCGGCTGTGCCGCGTGTCACCGGGAACATTTCGTCACGGGCGACACTCATCCATTGGCAGCGCTTCGGGGACAGACTATCCGCCCTTTCACCGACCTATTGTTGCACGATATGGGCGACGGCCTCGCGGACGGCATGCAAGAGGGAGAAGCCAATGAGCGGGAATGGCGCACGGCACCGCTTTGGGGCATTGGTCTGACAAAGATCGTGAGCGGCCATACCTATTTCCTCCATGACGGCCGAGCACGAAATCTGACGGAAGCCATTTTGTGGCATGGTGGCGAGGCGCAAGCGGCTCGCGATACGTTCGCCAAACTCGATAAATCGGACCGCGCGGCCATCCTCGCATTCCTGAACGCCCTTTAGTGGGTTCTGGACCCGGCCCGGCGACGCCCCATCTTCTCCATGATGACCGTGTTGACCGAATTAAAAGTAGCGCAAATCGGCAGTGGCCTCGCGGCCGCCGTCTGCGGCCGCCTATTTACGGATGTTGGCGCGGATGTCGTCTGTCTCGGTCCGGCGATAGATTCCGCGCTCGCACAACACTTAAACGGCAATAAAACAGTCGCGGAAAGTCTACCCGATGACGTTAAGATAATTGTCATCGAGGGTGCTCCGTCCGCTCTGGTCGCGGAGGGATGGGATGCCGCTTCGTTACGCCCGCGCTTTCCGGACGCGGCGCTGGTCTATATCTCACCTTACGGCCAAACCGGCCCCGACGCTAACAAACCAGCCACGGACCTAACGCTATTTTGCGCCAGTGCCATCGCACGCTGCCTAACAGGTCAAGTCGACGACCTATCAGAGCCGCCGATCCGTCCGGTGGGCGAACAATCAGCGTTCATTGGCGGCCTTGCCGCCGCCTGCGCCGGGATGCATGCGGTATTGAAAGGCGGGCCTACGGTGGTCGACGTCTCAATCCAGGAGGCGCTGGCCACACTTTCCATGACCGAATTAACCAAAGCTGGGCTCGGCGGTGGCGGATGGGCGCGCCAACGCCTCGCTGACGGAAATGGCGCCACCGTCTGTATTCTGCCTGCAAGTGACGGATACGCGGCCATTTCCCCCCGCGAGGACCATCAATGGGTCGCCTGGCTGGAAGCAATGGGGTCGCCGGACTGGGGAGCGGACCCCCGTTTCGCCAAAAAACCGGACCGCGTGCAAAATTGGGATGCTTTGCACGCATTAATGTCCGAATGGAGCTGTAATTTTGATAAACAATCCATCGCGGATCTGGCGCAAACTGCCCATGTCCCGAGCTTCCCGCTTAAAGAGCCGGGAGAACAACTGGGTTCTGCGCAGCTAGAGCACCGACATTCTTTTCGAATTAGCAATGACCAGCACACCCCTATCAAATCCATCGCTAATCCCTTCGGATTATCTATTTCTCAAGGCAATTCGACCAGGCCGGAAACCGGCGAGTGCGGATTACCGCTCAAAGGCGTCCGGGTTCTTGATTTCAGCTGGGTGATTGCCGGGCCAACCACGACCCGTTACCTCGCGGCCATGGGGGCGGAAGTCATCAAGGTCGAAGCGCCCGGGCGTGGCGATCCGGGTCGAGGATCTGAGCTCCATACGGTTTTAGGACAAGCGAAGCAGGGTATTGTTTTGAATTTGAAACAAAATGATGCCCGGGCCATAGCCCGCGAATTAGCGGCGAAATCCGATATCTTGATCGAAAATTTCGCGACCGGGGTCATGGATCGGCTTGGCCTCGGCGCTAAGGATCTTCAGACAGCTAATCCGGATCTGATTTATATCTCAGCCTCAGGCATGGGACGTAGTGGGCCGGAGGCCAAGGCAGTCGCCTACGGCACGCTATTACAATGTTATTCCGGTTTTGCGGGATTGAATCGCCATCTGGAGAGTGCACCCCGGGTTGGCATGGCGTGGCTCGATCCTATGTGCGGATTAAAGCTCGCCTTTATCGCGGCAGCTTCTTTATGGCATCGAAACAACAAAGGGGGCAGCACCCGCGTCGACTTCTCCATGGTCGAAGCCATGCTGTGGACCATGTCGGAACCATTGATCGCCGCCCAGAGCGGAACTCCGCCCCAACCAAAGGGTAATCATTCGGCACAATTCGCCCCCCACGGCGTCTACCGGTGCGTCGGGGAAGATGATTGGATCGGCATTGCCGTCGAGGATGATGCGCAATGGCAGGCCCTTTGCGCCACTGTGCCAGAACTCGGTCCTTTATCTGCTCTGGCCGAGCCAGAGAGACGGGAGCGACATTCCGAGATCGACAAACTAATTACTGTTTTTATAGCGAAACTATTGCCATCGGATGGTGCCCGAACATTCACGGCAGCAGACATACCCGCCGCCGACGTGATGACGACCGCCAAACTGGTCAACGACCCCCATCTCCGGGCTCGAGGGTTTTGGGACCGCCACGAGAGCGGTGTCTTGCCGGGCCTTCCATGGCAATCTGACTTCGGCCGTGAGATCGGCCCGGCTCCTGCCCTCGGCGAGCACACCGATCACATTCTGGAGCGCGTTTTGGGCCTAAGTGCGGCGGAGATTGCCGCGCTTCGGGACGCTGGAGCCTTTAGATAGCCTCAATATTCGCCGCTACGATAGGCCTCGTCCAACCGCTCTGCTTCCTCCTCACTCAATTCCGGCCACGGCTCTCCGCGCTTCCGCAGGGCACCTGTGAAATTGGGCGGACGCTTTTCGTTAAACGCCTGCCGGCCTTCCTCACCGTCCATGGTCGTCTGGATCAACATCGAATTGATGATGTTTTGAATGTGCCAAGCCTGATCCGTCGGCAAGTCACCGAACCGCACCACGAATTCTTTCATCATGCGCACCGCGACAGGCGGCAAGGAGACGATATGTCGGGCCATCTCCTCCGCGCGCGCCATAACCTGATCATGCGGTACGACCTCGTTCACCAAACCTATGCGAAGGGCTTCCGCCGCATCGAAGGGCTCGTCCGTCAGCAGTATTTTCATTGCGTCACTGTATCGAAGCTGCTGCGCCAACAAGCTGGCGCCCGGCCCATTGCCGAGCCAACCTTGGGTCAATAAGGCAAACTTAAAGCGCGCATTTTCGGCGCTGGCGATACGAATATCCGTCGAGGAAAGCAGCAAATAGAGCCCGGCACCCGCGGCCCAGCCGTTGACCGCGGCGATGACCGGCTTCCACACGCGGGGATAATGATCGCCCATCCGTCCGTCGACCCCGGTGGTTTGCCCGTGAACCGTGCCCGCCAAGGGCCAGTAGACTTTTTGCGTGCGCAAGTATTCCCGGTCCTCCGCCGTCAAATCGGGCCGTGGAGTCAGGTTATGACCACCGCAAAAGTGTTTATCACCCTTACCTGTCACGATAGCGCAACGAATTGCGCGATCTTCCCACAAATCTATCCAGGCCTCGGAGATTGCGTCCGAGGTCGGCTTATCCAAGATATTCGCTTTCTCGGGATTATTGAGCGTGATGTACGCCACGCCATCACGCTTTTCGTAATCGATCGGCACCGCGTTCCTCCATCTATTGATAAAATTTTTACGACGGTTCTCCAATACCCTTCAACAAGATAGGTCGATTGTCGAAGATTCCGCCCTCAACCGGCGTCATAAGAGGTAGCCCAGCGCCCAGGTGGGCCTAGGTTTCTATCTATAAGGGACACAACAGGCTGCAGGTGGGACGAATGGCGCTCAGAACGGTCTCTCTCGACGACAAATACGAAGGTCGCGACGGAAAGGTTTACATCACAGGCACGCAGGCATTGGTCCGAGCCGCCATGATGCAGCATTTGCGGGACGAATCCGATGGATTGAAGACGGGTTGCTTCATTTCGGGATATCGCGGCTCGCCGATGCACAATCTGGACAAGGAATTGTGGGCCGGGAAGCGCTTTCTGCCGGAATTTGACATCCATTTCTTGCCCTCCATCAACGAAGACCTGGCGGCGACCGCAATTTGGGGAACGCAACAGGCCGGCATGTTTGGTGACGGCAATTACGACGGCGTCTTCTCCATGTGGTATGGCAAGGGCCCCGGCCTCGACCGCAGTATCGACGCCATTCGCCACGCCCACCAAGCTGGCTCGGCGCAACATGGCGGCGTGCTGTGTATCGTCGGAGATGATCACGCCCTGACCTCGACTGATTCACCGGCAGCCCATGAAACGCTTTTCGCGGACATGTTAATGCCGGTGCTCTACCCTGCCAACGTCCAAGAAATTGTCGATTATTCGCTATATGGCTGGGCACTGTCGCGCTTTGCCGGGTGTTGGGTCGGCTTTAAGCTGGTTCCCGACACAGTCGACGCGGCCGCGCCCATCGACGGCAATCCGTCGCGCCCGGCCATCGTGCGTCCCAATGACGTGACGATGCCACCGGACGGATTGAACATCCGCTTCCCAGACAGTTGGAAAGATCAGGAACCCCGCAGCCATATATACAAAATGCCGGCCGCCATCGCGTTTGCGCGCGCCAATGGTATCAATCGGATCACCCATGGCAGTCCCAAGCCCCGCTACGGCATCATCGCTAGCGGCAAGGCCTGGACCGATGCACGACAAGCGCTCGCGGAACTCGGTCTCGATGGTGAGATGGGAGCAGGTCTCGGCATCACCATGCTGAAGATGGGCATGCCCTGGCCTGCTGACCAAGAGCAGTTGCGCGAATTCGCCGATGGATTGGAAGAAGTCTTCGTCGTCGAGGAAAAGCACCATCTGATCGAGCAGCAATTAAAGAATGCGCTCTACGATCTGCCGGATGGGCGACGCCCCCGCATCATTGGCCAACATGACGAGACGGGTGCGCGCATTCTGCCGGTCTTCCCAGAATACACGCCGGAGGATGTGACGCGCGTTCTCGCCAAACGGGTCGCGCATTTCCACACCAGCGACCGGATCGACGCCCGCCTGCGCTTCCTAGATGCGCGCGCCGCCGCTGATGCCAAGCGCGAGGAGATGAGCGTCACCCGCCTGCCCTATTTCTGTTCCGGATGTCCGCACAACACTTCCACCCGCGTGCCGGAAGGTAGCCGCGGGGTCGGCGGGGTCGGTTGCCATTTCATGTCGACCTATATGGACCGCAATGTCCTGACCCATTGCCATATGGGTGGCGAGGGCCTGAACTGGGTCGGACAGGAAAAATTCGTCTCGACGGAGCACGTCTTCCAAAACCTCGGCGACGGCACCTATTTCCATTCCGGTATCTTGGCGATCCGTGCCTGCGTTGCGGCGGAAAGCAACATCACTTTCAAAATTCTATTCAACGACGCAGTGGCGATGACTGGCGGTCAGCCCATCGACGGGACGCTCACGCCGATGGCCATCGCTGCTCAGGTCGCGGCGGAGGGGGTCGAGCATATCGTCGTCGTCACCGACGAGCCGGATAAATACCCACTCGGCGCATTCGCGAAAGACATCAAGGTCGAACATCGCCAGGGGCTCGACAGGGTTCAACGGCAAATGCGCGAGATCAAAGGCGTCAGTGTGATCATCTACGACCAGACATGCGCTGCGGAAAAGCGCCGCCGCCGCAAGCGCGGCACGTTGATCGACCCGCCGCGCCGTATGCTGATCAACGACTTAGTCTGTGAAGGTTGCGGCGACTGTAACGAGAAATCGAACTGCCTCTCGGTTGTCCCACTCGACACAACGTTCGGGCGCAAGCGGCAGATCGACCAATCCGCCTGCAACAAGGATTTTTCCTGCGCGGATGGCTTCTGCCCAAGCTTCGTCAGCGTCGTGGGTGGTGAAATGAAACGCACGGCGGCAACCACCGCAGTACCGGCTCATCTGACGCATTTACAGGAGCCCACCCGGCCCAGTTTCAACGGCGGGCGGACCTACAGCGTCCTCGTGGCCGGAGTTGGCGGCACCGGTGTCGTCACCATCGGCGCTCTGCTGACGATGGCAACGCACATGGAAGGCAACGTCTTCTCCACAGTGGATCAGTTCGGCATGGCGCAAAAAGGCGGCGCGGTGACCAGCCACATCCGCCTCGCGGCCAGCGAAGACGATATTACCGCCGTTAAATTAAACGTCGGTGCGGCCGATCTGGTGCTCGGTTGCGATAGCCTCGTGACCGGCGGCGATATCGCCCTCTCCGTCATGTCACCGGAGAAGACGCAGGTCATCGTCAACGGCCACGAACAAATCACCGGTCACTTCACGCGGAACCCGGATCTCAAATTCCCGACCGGCGAGATTGCCGACAGAATGACCGAGGCGGCGGGCCGGAAGAACATCGACCAGATCGAAGCAACGAAACTGGCGACTCGCCTACTCGGCGATTCCATCGCCACCAACCTATTCATGCTGGGATACGCTTATCAGCGGGGATTGATCCCGGTCAGTTCGGAGGCCATTGAGAAGGCTATCGAGCTGAACGGCGTAGCCATCGACATGAACAAATCCGCCTTCGCTTGGGGCCGCCGTGCCGTCGTGGATATGGACGCGGTTCGTCAAGCGGCTGAGGCCACTGCGGTCGAGCGCGACATGCCGGTCACCGTCGATGAGATCGTCGCCCATCGTAGCCGCGAGCTGACGGCTTATCAGAACGACGCCTATGCGCAGCGATACACATCCCTTGTCGAGCGAGTGCGGAAGGCCGAAGCCGATAAAGCGCCCGGCATGACGGGTCTGGCGGAAGCGGTTGCCCGCTACGCCTACAAGCTGATGGCCTATAAGGATGAGTACGAAGTAGCCCGCCTCTATAGCGACGGGCGCTTCGAGCATCAGTTGCACAACGCTTTCCAGGGTGATTTCGAACTAAAGTTCCATTTGGCCCCACCGATCCTCACCAAACTTAATCCGGAGACTGGCCTGCGCGACAAACGGACTTATGGGTCGTGGATTTTCAGTGCCATGCGCATCCTGGCGAAGCTTAAGACCCTACGCGGCACGCCGTTTGATTTTTGCGGTTGGAGCGGCGAGCGACGCATGGAGCGCAAACTCACCACCGATTACGGAACAACGATGGTCGAGATTGCCAAGGGCCTCAACCACGACAATCATGCCCTTGCGCTTCAAATCGCCAACGTACCAGAGCGCATTCGCGGCTACGGCCACGTAAAGGAAAAACATCTGGAGCTCGCTCTTGGCGAACGCGAGTCACTGCTGAAGGCGTGGCGTTCACCGGTAACAATGGCTCCTGCTGCCGCCGAATAAGTTTTTAGAACTTTTCTCAGTTCGTCACAATTTATGTACCACGGACAAGCGGATAAGTTTTGGATTTATTACTCGAAATCTTGTAATAAATAATTCGTATTATTGTTCCTCCCCCGTTGAGTTGGTCCACCGTTAATA
>CAXAGK010000150.1:0-8187 GCA_963968305.1 uncultured Rickettsiales bacterium
AGCTGACACTATCGACGAGATCGAGCCGCGCTCCGACGCAAAGCTTAATGCCCGCTTCCTTGGCCGCGATATGAGCGCGCACAACACCGGCTAAACTGTTGCGGTCGGTAATGCCGATTGCGGTATAACCGAACGCTGCGGCCTGCAACGCCATTTCCTCCGGATGCGACGCGCCACGCAGAAAACTAAAATTCGTAGTGACCTCGAGTTCGGCGTAAGACGACATCAGGCAAACAAGCCATGCACGAACCAGCGGCTTTCCTCAGCGCCGCCACTTTCGCGATAGAGCCAAAGACGCCGCCCTTCGGCATCCTCGATACGCCAATAATCGCGCGTACCTCCGGTCCAGGCCTGGTCCTGACGCCACCATTCGGGGGCAATTCGTTCCGGCCCCTCGATGCGGCGAAGTTGATAGAGTTGCCGCCGCCAACGGAAGACCGATGGTGGAGCGCCGTCTCCCTCCTCCGGTGTCATCGGCGTCATGCGTTCCGGATCGCTTAGCAGCCGAATGGGCCTTTCAACGCACGGGCCCTCACCCTCCCACCGCGACACGGCGGGCCCCTCCCTCTCTAATGAAACCGGCATCAAACGCTGCGCGCTCTCTGGCAGGTGACTTTCCGCAGGTTGCAGAGAATGCAGCCGGCCGAAGCCGAGCCGGTTGCCGAGCCTATCCAACAAAGCCCCTATGGATTCGGTGGCGTCTCCCGCTTCTCCTTTCAGGATCGTTTGATCAGCTTCCAACTTCTCTGTCGCTGATGCCGAGAGGATCATGGTCTCGACACCGAAACCGGGATCAAGCGTCGTCAAACGTTCCTGAAAGAGGCGGGCCAGATGCCGGGCTACGCGGGTCGCACGGGCTGTGCCGACCGCCACTTCCTGCACCGATCCGTCGATCCGGAAAAGAGTCAGCTCAAGGCGTCTTCCCCCCCGCGCGGCATGGCTCAGTTGATCGCACAAATCCCCCAATAAATGATCGAGCCCCCGGGTAATGTCATCCGCATGTCCGATCGGCTCAGCGAAGGCAAGACGACTGCGGAAAGGCGCCACATAGCGGCGGGGAGAGATAGGCTCCGAGACGTGTCCCAACGCCTGATCGAGGCGGCGCGCAGTCTCCTCGCCGAACCGGGCAGCAAAGGGTGCGCGGGGTAGTGAATAGAGATCGCCGACCCGGCGAAGGCCGAGCCGGCTCAAGGATGATGCCACTTCGGGCGTCAAGCGCAGGCCCGCGACCGGCAGTGACGCGATCCAACGCCGCATCTCATCCTCCTCGACAATGACCGTCTCGTCCGCGAACCGGGCCAACGCCCAGGCTGCTCCCGGTGTCGATGCCATGGCCGCTTGCGCACTGAAACCAAGATGCGAGAGACGGGTGAGCAAATCTTTGAGCAACGCCTCTTCGCCACCAAAGAGATGAGCGCAACCGGCAGTATCGAGCCAGATGCCATCCTCTCCATCGACCGACGTCCAAGGCGTGTAACGGCCACACCAATCCGCCAAGCGCGCAAGCAATGTCGCCGTTTTTGCCGGGTCGTCGGGTTGTACGATAACGTCCGGCACCAGCGTCCGCGCATCGGCGAGTGAGATGCCGGTGGACAGGCCCGCCGCCGCCGCCGCTCCATCGACCGTCGTCAGTAGGCGCCGGCCATGACTGTCCGCTGTGAGAACAAAGGGATGATTAGACGGGACAGAGCCGGTCCGCCGTCGCATCCGGTCGGTCCCCAGCCTCGGCAGCCAGAGCGAGATGACCCGTCGCGTCATTGTACCTTACCTTCCATTCGTCCCGGGATATCGTCGCACCGCGGCAGCGCCGCAACGTCAGATGCCAACCGCCGCCGGATGCGGGGTCGACTTGCCATCGGCTGGCGACGGCGCTGGGTGCCAATCGTCCGGCTTCTCCACCATCACGTAGGATGAGACCCAATGTACCGCCCGCTTCCGCTGCCAACTGCAGACGCCGACTCTCAATCAGTCCGATATTCGCTTCCGGCTCCGCGATCACAAGAGACGGCGCCGTCGAGCGGAGCCCCTCCTCCATCGTCCAGAGCATTTCCTTCAATCCACGGCAACGCGCCAAAATGAGGCGCTCCGGATTGAACCCCAGCGCTTTCAAACCAGGCCCGTAGGGGTCTTCACGCCGGGACGCATCGAGGCACCAAAGCACCGGTCCGTCGAGCTGGGCCGCGATCGATGCAGCGAACCCCGTGACGGCCCCGCCGAGCACCTCATGCACGGCCCCACCCGCCAGACCGCCATCGGGCAAATGGCGATCGATCTCCGGCACGCCGAGCGCCACCGCACCTTCCCTCACCTGTCCAGCGCGCTCCAAATCCGCGACCTGTCGGCGCAAATCGGCAAGTAGATCACGATTGACGGGGCGGGTGCCGGTTTGATCCGGCAGGGCAAGTGCGGCGATGGGCATTCGTGACTCCTACCTTGGCTGTGCGCGTTCTTTTTTATGTTCTTGTTTTGTTCTACATCTTTGCAACAATATCCGTCAAGTCTCCTCGTAACTGATCTCCATCAATGAATCTCCGCCTCTCAACCCATAGATTGCACGAGAAGGGAAAACGATATGATCACTATTCTTCTGGAAAGCGACGGCGACCTGCTTGCCTTATGGACAAACGGAAAATTAACGCATGCGGATTACCGGGACGTCTTAATCACCCAACTTGAGGCAATCGTCGCGGAACATGGCAAGGCCTGAATTCTATGCAATATGGGCATCAAATTCGATGGCTGGGAACTCTGGGCAATGTGGGACGACGCGCGGTTCGACCTCGAACACCGCAACGATTTGCTAGAATTCGCTGTTATAGGCGGACCCGACTGGGTCGATTGGGGTGCCCGGATCGCAGGCCTGCTAATGGATACCGAAGTCGAGACATTCGGGCCGGAAGAACAACAGGCGGCACTCGAATGGGTTAAGAGTTAGCGGCGGACGACGCGACACGTTTCGCAGCCAATGCCTCGCTTGAGACCCGGTAGAACAACGGCACGGGTTCCGGAAATCCCTTCAAAGACGTTTCTTCTCTGACCACACCTAATTAATCGGCGCGCTCGGGCTGACTCCAGCCGATATCGGCATCACTAAGGAACCTCACCGACAAAAGAGTGAGGCAATCCAAGCGAACGAAACCAGCTTTATGGGTCATTCCTATATTCGGGCGTTACTAGTTGGAATTTGCTTGATTTCAGCCATTTAGGCGGCCGTATCGTTTGCTGATCGACAGAACTCCGGAAAGACGGCACTTGAATTGGAGGCCGAGGCGGAGCGCTTGGAAAACGGTGTCACGCCAGCCGCTGGCCAACGCTAACTTCTCGAAATCCATCCCGCGTCCAGTTTGAATCCTTGACGCACGGTAAGCTTTAGACCGAAAATTTGGTTTCTAGATTTAAATTGCGGTCACACCTCACCTATCACGTTGCTGGAGGAGTTCATTACATGGCCAACGCCGCCACACTGGAAGGCACTCGAGATGTTTCTGGCGTTTGGGCAAGAGTTCAAACCTTGCTCCCCTGGCAACGAAAGGCACCTCCTGCGAAAAAACCCGAAACGGATTCAGATGACGACGGCGATAAAGATTCGGGCAGGCGGCTTTGGAAAATCCCGGTTGCAACTCTGATTTGTATAGTGATTTTAATCGCCGGTGTCGGAATCCGCATTTTTGACCCGCCATTTGTTGAATCTTTGCGTGTAAAAACTTTCGACCTTTATCAAAGGATTTCTCCCCGACCGATAGGTGAATATCCAGTCGGCATTATCGATATCGATGAAAAAAGCCTTGCGGTTTTGGGGCAGTGGCCTTGGCCACGCACGACAATCGCCAAACTCCTCGAAAAGGCCCATAAAATGGGGGCCGCTGTGGTTGGCTTCGACGTTGTCTTCGCCGAGCACGACCGCATGTCCCCTGCCCTGGTGGCGTCAAGTCTGGCACAATTGGATGAAACCACGCGGCAACATTTACGGACTTTACCGAGTAATGAATCATTCATGGCCGACGTACTGAAACGCTCGCGAGTAGTGTTAGGACAGGTCGGCCTTCCAGGCGATATGCCGGTTGGCAAAAAGTCAGCAAACACGCCTACCGCTGTAGTTTCCATCATCGATAAGAGATCACCAGAATCTCGCATCGGCGGAATGAAAACCTTCGACTGGCAAAAACATTGGTTGCTTAAATATAAAAATTTATTGGGAAATGTGCCGGAAATCGAAAAAGCAGCCAGCGGCAACGGCCTCTTCTCCGTCTGGGAAGAACATGACGGGGTCGTCCGACGTGTACCGCTTGTCTATAATGTCGGCAAGAAAGTTTATCCGGCACTGTCTCTCGAAATGCTGCGGGTCGCGTTCAGCGCGCGGACCATCGCAACCAAACTGGACGAAGCGGGGATGGTTTCCGTCGTCCTTCAGGGACGAAACAAATTCGAGGTTCCAACTGATAAACATGGTCAAATTTGGGTCCATTTCAGCAAACCTGATATCTCTGAAAGCGAAGCGAACGAAGGACGCTTGTATATATCTGCGTCGGATATCATCAATGGAACAGTCGACCCCAAAAAGATAAAGGGCAAATTGCTGATCGTCGGCACATCTGCCGTAGGCCTGAAGGATATTCGGAATACTCCGATCTATAGCAGGCTACCGGGAGTGGAAATACACGCCAATATCCTCGAGAATATATTCGCCGCACAAAAAGCCTATGAAAAGACGCTCGAGGATGCGGAAAACAGTGTCCTTGATGCGCTACCTAATGATCAAGGGACCAAGGCAAAAGCAGCCAAGGCGGAATTCGTCTCAGCCTCGAGTGCGTTTGCACCGGTCTCCCAGACAGCTCGTGCGCTTCAACGTCAGAAAAAACCACTGCCTTCCAAGCTAATTCAGCAAATTCAAAAACTGCAGCCCGCCTATGTAGCGGCGCAGAAGAATTACAAAACCGACTACTTACCCCATACGCCGGCAATAAAAACGGGCACGAATGCGCAAATAGCGGAAACGCCGTTTTCGTCATTCTTCTTGCGGTATCCTAACATCATGAATTCGTTAGAGATGCTGGTGATCATCATCGCCGGTATAGCCATGATGATATTGATCCCCCGCGTCGGTCCAATTTTTACCTTAGCGGTCTTGGTTATAGCGGGTGCAGGATTGGTTTGGATCACGTGGTATCTTTACACTGAACAGAAAATTCTTTTCGACGTCAGCTATCCAGGTGCTGTGACTATCGCGATTTACGCCATCCTGACATTTTCAAACTATGCCCGGGAAGCGGCAGAAAAACGGCAAGTACGCGGTGCCTTCGCGCACTATCTCTCCCCTGCCCTTGTCGAACAATTAGCGGAAAACCCGGATCAGCTAAAACTTGGCGGCGAGACCAAAGAAATGACTTTGCTGTTCTGTGACGTCCGCGGCTTCACCACAATCTCCGAACAATTTAAATCCAATCCGCAAGGCTTAACCGTCCTGATCAACCGCCTATTGACGCCGCTAACCGGCGAAATTCTTGATCGCCAAGGCACGATCGATAAATACATGGGCGATTGCATCATGGCGTTTTGGAATGCGCCGCTCGATGATCCGGAGCATTCCTACAATGCCTGCGCCTCATCGCTCGCGATGTTCGACGCATTGAAAATACTCAACGCGGAACGCAAACTCGAAGCTGAAGAGGCGGGGACTGAGTTCCTTTCGCTCAATGTCGGCGTCGGCATCAACACTGGCGATTGCGTTGTCGGGAATATGGGGTCGGAACAGCGCTTCGATTATTCTGTCCTCGGCGATGCAGTGAACTTGGCGGCGCGTCTTGAAGGGCAATCCAAAAACTACGGCGTCGATGTCGTCATCGGTGAAATCACTTACAACCAAGTCGGCGATCGGTTCGCCACCATCGAACTCGATCAGATCGCGGTTAAAGGAAAAACCGAAGCCGTCACCATCTTCGCTATCCTGGGGCCACCCGAGAGACGCGAGGAAAACGATTTCCAAATCTTCGCCACCACTCATCAAAAGATGCTCGACACCTACCGTGGCCAGAACTTCGAGGGTGCGGAAGCTCTCTGTAAGGAGCTCCGGTCCATGGCGGACGCACCAGAGGTCCTCTACGATCTCTACGAGGAGCGTATCGAGGAATACAAAGAAAATCCGCCAGGCTCTGACTGGGACGGTGTCTTCATCGCGACAAGCAAGTAGCGTACTCTGGCCGCACGTGTTTTCATCCCCGTTGACCGGTGCTTGCGCGCGCCTATTTGCTTATCCGCATTCATTCCAGATAGGTAATCAGGTAACCACGTGTCTCAAAAACCAGCTCTCGACGGTATTCGCGTCTTCGAGATCGGCAGTAGCGTTGCCGGTCCGTACGGTGCATGGATTTTAGCGCAATTTGGCGCTGAGGTTATCAAAATTGAAAAACCGGGCGCGGGCGATGACGCCCGTCATTGGGGTCCTCCCTTCTGGCACGGATCGGCGGCCTATTTCCAAGCGCTCAACCGCGATAAGCGCGGCGTCACGGTCGACTTTAAGAACCCGGAAGAAGTAAACCGTATTAAACAGTTAATCATCGATACCGGTGATGTTGTCTTACAAAACTTCCGCCCTGGCCTCGTCGGTGAGATGGGAATTTCCGCGGCCGACATTCGTAGTAAAAACAGCACGATCATCTACTGCAATATAGGTGCGTTCGGCGATGCCGGCCCCTATAAGGAACGCCGCGGTTACGACCCCCTGATGCAAGCGTCTGCGGGCCTCATGAGCGTCACCGGCGAAGGGGGCGACCGCCCGCCCGTGCGGGTCGGAACATCGATCATCGACATGGGTACCGGCATGTGGACCGCGATGGGTATCATGGCGGCCATCCGACAACGGGATACATCGGGCGAAGGCTGCACCATCGACGCCTCCCTCTATGAGACGGCATTGGCTTGGATGACCTATCACGCTGCTGCTTTCGACGCCTCGGGTGAAATTCCAAAAGCTGCTGGTTCCGGTATGAACGCTATCGTTCCCTATCAAGCCTACGAATGTTCAGACGGCTATCTGGTCGTGGCAGCCGGTGGTGACTCGTTGTTTGTGAAACTTTCCAAAGTCCTCGGTTTTCCCGAATGGCCGGACGATCCCCGTTTTGCGACCAACCCCGACCGGGTGCAGAACCGCGAAGTGATCAACAGCGCGATCACCGAAGTGATGCAGAAGAAAAGCCGCGCCTACTGGCAAGAAGCTTTACAAGAGGGCGGCATTCCGAACGCGCCAATTTTGCATATGGGTGAGGTCCTGGACCATCCACAGACCGAAGCCCTCGGTATCGTCCAACAGGACCCCACCAATCCCGACATGCGATTAGTCGGCCTGCCGATGAAATTCGACGGCGACCGCCCTCCCTATCGCAATTCTCCGCCCGCGCTCGGGCAAGACAACGACGACATTTTTGGGAAAGATTAGATCATGCGTGACAATTTCGAGACGATTCAACTCGAGCGGAAAGGCGACCACCTGCTGGTGGTATCCCTCAACCGGCCAAAAGCCGGAAATTCGATGAGCACTCTTATGGGCGAGGAACTTCGGGAGCTATGGAGCGGCCTCTATTGCGACCAGGAAGACATTCGCTGCGCCATCCTGACCGGCTCCGGCGACCGTATCTTCTGTGCCGGCGCTGATTTGAAAGAACGCAACGGCATGACCGATGCGCAATGGATGGCACAACATGCCTTGTTCGAGCAGATGATCATGGCGGAAATGGACTGCCCGGTGCCGATCATTGCCGCTATCAACGGCGCCGCCTATGCAGGCGGTTTCGAGATGACCCTCGGTTGCGACTTCGTATACGCCGCAAAGCACGCTCGCTTTGCGCTCACGGAAGTAACGCTCGGGATCATGCCGGGCGCATGCGGCACCCAAAACCTGCCCCGTGCCGTCGGTTTGCGTCGCGCAAAGGAGATTATCCTGACCGGTGCGCCGATCTCCGCGGAAGAAGCCTACGAATACGGCATTGTGAACAAGCTTTGCGAAGGTGAGAGCCTGCTCGACGAAGCCCTCGCGACCGCTCAACGGATTTGCGACAACGCGCCGATCTCCATCCGCCAAGCCAAGAAGTCGATGAACATGTCACAGAACGTCGATTTGAAGAGTGGCTATATGTTCGAGCTCGAAGCGTACAATCGCATGGTCACGACGGAAGATCGCGTGGAAGGCATCCT
>CAXAGK010000151.1:0-8185 GCA_963968305.1 uncultured Rickettsiales bacterium
GGTCAATCGAGCCTTCCACATGGGTGATATTTTCGTCCTCGAAGCAGCGCAGCACCATGACGATGGCGTCTACTTCACGGATATTCGCGAGAAACTTATTGCCGAGCCCTTCGCCCTTCGAAGCGCCCCGCACGAGACCGGCAATGTCGACGAATTCGAGGAATGTCGGCACCGTTTTGGCGGACTTGGAAATACCGCTGATCCGCTCCAACCGTTCGTCGGGTACCGGCACACGCCCGACATTTGGCTCGATCGTGCAGAACGGATAATTCGCCGCTTCCGCCGAAACGGTTTCGGTCAGGGCGTTGAATAGCGTCGATTTACCGACATTTGGAAGTCCGACGATGCCGCAATTAAATCCCATCGTCATTCTCCTCCGCGCCTTTCGGCGGCTTCTTCTCGGGTGGTGGTTTGATTGCCAAAGCGACCTTGGTCATGAAGGCGTTGTGTTGTTCGGGATTGGCGAGCATCGGTGCTGCGTCACCAATCGCGTCAATCAGCGTCGATAAATCCGCTTCCTCCGCTTTGGCGAAATCGGATAGAACATGGCCATGCACGCGGGCCTTGTCGCCCGGATGGCCGATGCCGAGTCGGATCCGCGCATAATTATTGCCCAAATGGGCATCGATACTGCGCAATCCGTTATGTCCGGCGTGCCCGCCGCCTTGTTTGATACGAACTTTTCCGAAGGCCAGGTCAAGCTCGTCATGCAGCACGACGACGTCCTCTGGGGCGAGCCTAAAGAACCGCGCGGCCTCGCCGACGGCGCGCCCCGACTCGTTCATGAAGGTTGTCGGTTTCATTGTCATAACCTTCTCGCCGCCAAAATGGCCTTCCGCGGTGAGAGCCTGGAATCGACCGCGCCACGCGGCAAAGGAATGGCGGCGGACGATTTCGTCCACCGCCATGAATCCAATATTGTGGCGATTTCTCCCGTATTTGGGGCCGGGATTGCCCAAGCCCACGAGCAGTAACATGAGACGGCCCGCCGCCGCCTGGGTGTCTTCGGCTGCACCCGCTGCGGTTGCACCCGCTTCGCCCTCGTCGCCTTCTTCGCCCTCGGTCGTATCTTCCTCGACGACGACGGTCGGCGCGGCGATGGTGGCGATGGTGAAATCACGGTCGGTAATCGTCGGCTCAACGCCGTCTGGCAGTTTAACCATGCTGATATGCACACCATCGCCGATTTCGAGACCGGTGAGATCGATTTCAATCTCGTTCGGGATAGCGTCAACGCGACAGTAGAACTCGATCGCGCGGCGTACAATGTTGAGAACGCCGCCACGCTTCAGGCCGGGGCACTCTTCTTCGTTGGTGAAAACAACGGCCACTTCGACGGCGAGTTTTGTAGCTGCGGTTACCCGCAGGAAATCAATATGCTGTGCGCGGTCCGTTACCGGATGGTATTGTACTTCACGCGGCAGAACGCGTTCGCCCTTGCCGATGTCGAGCGTATACACCGTGGAAAACAATTGTCCGGAATTCATTTCGCGTAGCAGGCTCTTGGGTTCGACGGAAATGAGCACAGGATCTTCTTTGCCGCCGTATATAACGGCAGGAATGCGTCCCGCACGCCGTTCCGCACGAGCTGCCCCCTTACCGGCCCGATCACGCGCCGTAACCGCCAATGTACTGGCTTCGGCCATGGTACTTCTCCTTAGTCAGGTAAATTAGGCGCAGCCTCCAGGGGTGCTGTCGCCGCAGTTTCTAATTCGACCGGGTGAATAGTGCCTTACGGCGAATTAGTCAAACAGACTCGACACCGACTGTGAGTTGCTGATCCGACGGATCGCCTCCGCCAAGAGCGGCGCGATGGTGATCTGCCGGATGTTTTGCGCGACTCGCACAGCTTCCGTCGCCATAATGCTGTCCGTGGTGACCATCATTTCGATCGGCGAGGACGATACGCGCGCCACGGCTCCACCGGACAGCACGCCATGCGTCACGTAAGCGTGGACCGATTTCGCGCCCGCTTCCATCAAGGCGCCGGCCGCGTTACAGAGCGTGCCCGCGGAATCGACGATATCGTCGACCAGGACACAGCGTCGACCTTCGACATCGCCGATAATGTTCATGACTTCGGAGACGCCGGCGCGCTCGCGGCGCTTGTCGATAATGGCAAGATCAGCGTCGATCCTCCGCGCGACGGCCCGCGCCCGGACCACGCCGCCGACATCGGGAGAGACGATAATGGTCTCTTCATCCCCAGTGACGGTCTCCGAGATGTCGCGACCGAAGACTGGTTCTGCGTAAAGGTTGTCCGTCGGAATATCAAAGAAGCCTTGTATTTGTGTCGCGTGCAAATCCATCGTCAGTACGCGGTCGGCGCCGGCGGTGGTAATTAAGTTAGCGACCAATTTCGCCGAAATCGGCGTGCGCGGGCCAGTCTTACGGTCTTGGCGGGCGTAGCCGAAATAAGGGATAACGGCGGTGATCCGGTGCGCCGATCCGCGTTTTAAAGCGTCGATCGCAACTAGGAGTTCCATCAGATTATCGTTCGCCGGATAGCTCGTCGATTGGACGACAAAGACGTCTTCGCCGCGGACGTTCTCCAAAATCTCGACGAAAACTTCCATGTCGGAGAACCGGCGCACCGCCGCTTGAGTGAGCGGAATATTTAAATAGGCCGAGATTGCTTCCGCCAACGGGCGATTGCTGTTGCAAGGCAAGATTTTCATATGGAACGTCTCCCAACGACCGCTGCTGCTCGGCGAGGATCTCTATAACAAGGGCATTTCCTCCTGTAAACGGCGGGCAAAGATTCACTCAAAACTAATCCTCCTGGTGGTTACTTCAGGGCCGGTGGCAGAGCGAAGCCGCCGGAAGAGGAATTGCCCAAACGTCGCATGGTCTCAATGATTTGGCGGCGTAGAGCCAGCGCTACATCGAATGCCATAGAGCCCCAGCGGTGGGCCAGACGTCCCTTTCGCACACGGTTGTCCTGTTTAAGTACTGCGACCGTTTTTTGCTCGGAATCCCGAATCGTCCAGACGAGTCGGACTTCGTCCTCCTTCTCGGAGTGCGGTGTCACTTGAACAATGCTGTCAAGCGTTGCCATCGCCCCTTCGGGAGATTTCGTAATCGTGATTTCGGTACGGTGTAAGACCGCGCTGAAGGCGCGGCGAAGGGCGTCGTTTCCATCACCCGGAGCGCCCGTTATATCCCCGATCGCTAAGGACGGAGCCGTGGCGTCAATTTGCGCCGTCCGCTCGCCGATCATTGCGTCGGCGACTTTCGGGGCAACGTCCGCCGTCATCCGTTTGATCAAGGGTTGTGGGTCTTTGGCGAGAGCGGCGGTGGGCATCCCAACGCGGCTTTCCAATGCGAGCAATTCTGCGCCGGTCTTGTCCGATAAGCGCCACTCGATGACGACGGTGGTTTGTCCGGCGGGCGTATCTGTCTGGCGATACCAGCCTTCCAACAGATTGCCCGAGTTCAGTATATCGGCGGCCGTCGCTGGCACGCCTTGCGCGCGAAGAAATTCGGCAAGGCCATCCGCCAATGGGGCAGCGAGTTCGGGCGGTGCGTCGTAAATTGGTGCAACGACGACGCCCGGACTGTCTTGTAGCGTCAGCAGTGGATTGTTTGGGTCTTTCGCGCCCGGCTCGAACGGTCTCGGTAATTTCCCGCATGCCGCCACGGCAACCAGGGTCAGACCGACGAGGGCTTTAATCCAGAATGAGGACACAACAGACGAGGCTGCCGATCAGCGTCAGCGCGATTAATTGCATTAAGTAGGGCACAGGTCACTCACCAAGGCTGATGGCGGAGAGGCCCCGACCGTAATCGGTCTCGCCGCGATGGGTTGAACGGCGATAGCTAAAGAAACGGTCGTCCTCGGCGCAAGTATCCATGGCGAGATGATCAATCGACGCGAGGCCTAAATTCTCGAGAAGGCTCACCACGCAGCCAGTCAGATCGAACATGTGGCAACCTTCGCGCTCGGATGGTCGGAAGAACCGGGCGTTTTCAGCATTCCGCTCCAGGAAGGGCGCGGGGAATTCGGGGCCAACTTCATAGGATGCTTGGGCAATGGCGGGGCCTACTGCCGCGTGAATATTCCGGCGGTTGGCGCTCAGACGTTCCATCGCTTCCACCGTGGCAGCCAACACTCCGACGACTGTACCGCGCCACCCGGAATGCGCGGCGGCGACGATTCTGGCTGATGGATCTGAAAAAAGAACCGGCACACAATCCGCGGTCAATACACCGAGGACGACGCCCGGGCAATTCGTCACCAGAGCATCCGCCTTCGGCGCCTGGGCGGTATCCCAAGCATCAGAATTGACTTGGACAACATCGGCGCCGTGCACCTGGTACATCGTATGCAATGCTTCGGCGGGCCTATTTATCGCGGCCATCGCGCGCTTGCGGTTCTCGTGCACGTTCTCTGTCTTATCGTCGGAACCGAGTCCGACATTGAGCGAATCGTATATCCCGTCACTGACACCGCCCTCGCGTGTGAAAAAGGCATGCAGAATGCCGCGCTGTGCGCCCAAGTTTTCTGCTTTGAGGGTTGAGATGCCGTTTGGTTTCATATGCGTTGAAGGTTCCCCTGCGATTGAGGATGGATAATATACCGAAGCGGACGCATTGGCATCGGCAAACTCTATTAATCCGTCTCAAAGCCGGCCGGCACCGGGCCACCGTTGGGCGCAAGCGCCATGACTTTGAACAGGCGGCCCATTTCCTCTGGGGAAGTTAGGCGCTGGAATGCTTGATTTATCTTGGTTTGGGCCTGTTGCGTCGTCCCATGTGAAAGCGTCTCCCGTCGCGCCTCGATTCCCAGACGCATCAAAAAGTCGCCTTGTTCCACGGGACCATGGACTGATGCATTCGAAGCGGCCCGAGCAAACGCGGCGAAGTCGATATGCGCGGTCACGTCGGCAGTGCCGGGCGCGTCCAGGACATCCACGGATTGATGGGCGCGGATCGCTTGAAGGGTCTCGCCCGGGCTGGTCACCCCATGGCCGTAATCGATGAACAGCGCCGCGCCCCCGTTACGAGCGATCCGGTCCGAGACGGTCTTTGCGACGCCAAGAACTGCGGGCGAAATTTCGATCAATCTCTGTGCAGGAGCCGCCATGGTGATAGTTTCCGGCAGCAGCGTGGCCAAGGGTGAGGGTGCCTTGTCGAGGATGAAGATGAAATCGTCGCCGTCATGGCTGACGAGGCGCTCGTGCCAGATATCATCCTGTCTGATGATTTGTCGGATCGGCAAGGCGTCGAGAAATTCGTTCGCGATGAGGAGGCAAGGGCCCTCCGGTAGGCTTTCCAGTCCGTCATGCCAGGTGACGTCATACGCTGACAATGTCGACTTTTGGACCACTCGCAAGGCAGGGCTGGCCTCTACCAGATGGATAGTGCTCTGCTCGAGAAACGCTGGCGCTATTCGTAGGGCTCGCAAGGCATCGGCCATCAACGTCCCTCGACCTGGGCCGAGTTCGACAAGCAAGATATCGCGGGGCATGCCCATCTGTTGCCAAGTGGCGGCGCACCAAAGACCGATCAGCTCGCCGAACATCTGGCTGATCTCTGGCGCGGTGATAAAATCGCCGTCGGCGCCAAACGGGTCTTTCCCCGTGTAATAGCCGTGTTCCGGATGGAGGAGTGCGGCGGTCATAAAGTCGGCAATGGTGATCGGGCCTTCCGCCGCGATGCGCCGCTGCAGAATTTTCCCGAGCGCTGTCACTCTTACTTCACTGCTGGGTTTTGCAGCGAGCGACGCACCATATAGAGCCCGAACAATATCATCGGCATCGACAACCATTGTCCCCAAGTCGTACCGCCGATCAACAAGCCGATATGGGCGTCAGGTTCACGCATTGTCTCGACGATAATTCGCGAAAGGCCATACCCAGTAAGAAATGTGCCGAAGATCATGCCGGGCCGGGTCAAGGCTTGCCGTTTTCGGATCAGCAGATAGCAGACGCTCACCACTAAGAGGCCCTCGAGCATAGCTTCATAGAGCTGGCTTGGATGGCGGGGAACGGGTCCGCCGCGCGGAAAAATGATACCCCACGGCAAGTTCGTTGCCCGGCCCCAAAGCTCGCCGTTCACAAAATTGGCGATCCGCCCGAAGAACAAACCGATGGGGCCGACGGCGGAGATTAGGTCGAACAGGCGAAGGATTTCGATCTTCTGCCGCCGCGCAAAGAAGAATGCGCCGGCGATCAAGCCCAGCAATCCCCCGTGGAACGACATGCCGCCATTCCACATCTGCGGTATCTCCAACGGATGTTCTAGGAAATAGAGCGGCTGGTAGAAGGCGACGTAACCAAGACGCCCGCCAAGGACGATTCCCAGTGTCGCCCAAACCAGGAAATCGTCGAGTTGCACCGGCGTTACCGCTTTCGGTGGGAACTGCGTCAGATAGACACAATAGCGCCAACCTAAAAGAAGCCCGGTGATATAGGCGAGTGCGTACCAGCGAATGGCGATCGGTCCGATCTGCAAGGCGATGGGATCAATATTCGGAAATTCCATACCCGTTCACCTGTATGCGTCGTTGGTTGCAAGAAAATTCCCGATATATTCGGCGACACCGTCTTCAAGCGTGGTGAACGGCCGGTCGTAGCCCGCTTCTTGCAAGCGTCCCATGCGAGCCTCGGTAAAATACTGGTAATGCTCTCGCAGGCTTTGCGGCGTATCGATGAAATCGATCTCCGGCTCTTGGTCCATGGCAGCAAAACACGCGTGCGCCAGATCGGCGAAACTGCGCGCTTTACCGGTGCCGCAATTGAAGATGCCCGAGACCGCCGGGTTTGCGTAGAGCCATAACATGACTTCAACGCAATCACCGACCCAGATGAAGTCCCGAAGCTGCCCGCCGTCTTCGTAATCCGCATGGTGGGAGCGGAACAGCCGCGCCTGACCGGTATCTCGGATTTGTTCGTATATTTGCACAGCGACGGAGCGTTGCCCGCCTTTATGATATTCGTTGGGTCCGTATACGTTGAAGAATTTCAACCCGGCCCATTGCGGTGGATGGCAGCCCATGCGGGTCATCAGGACAGCGTTGATATCAAACAGCTGTTTCGATTGGCCATAGCCGTTCAGTGGCATTAAAGAGGTCAAGGCCAAAGGGTCCGGATCGTCATCGAATCCTTTCTCACCGTCTCCATAGGTCGCCGCCGATGAGGCATAGATAAAACGCGCGTTCTGCGCCGCGCACCAGCGCCAAAGGACGGTCGAGAGGGTCACGTTATTATCAAGAAGGGCGACCGGATCTCGTTCTGTCGTCGAAGAGATGGCACCGAGGTGAAAGACCGTCTTCGTGGCGGCACCTTCGCCTTTGAGCCATCCGAGGATATCTTCCGGCGCGACAATGCCCGCGATGTCATGCTTCGCGAGATTACGTCGTTTTTCGTCACTGTCGACGACATCACAGACATGGACCGGCGAGTGTGTTTGCTTGATGAGCGCCGCTACCAAGTTAGAGCCGATGAATCCGGCGCCGCCGGTGACGAGGATCATGCCGATTGGGCTTCTGTATCGATCATCCGCCCGTTATAAGCCGGGCGGCGCGCCAACTACAAGCGCCGCTGGTCGTCGCCGTCAGGCGGCTTTCTTTTTCGGTTTCACTGCGCCCGCTTTTGCGACCACATAGGTACTCTCGTCAACATTATAGTAATGTCGGTTCGCCGCGTAATCACCGCCGACGATGGTCAGGATAAAGGTTTCCTCGTCGAGGGCGGTGAAGCTGTGGATCTCGGCGGGTGGGATCACCATCGCCAATTCCATCGGCTTGAAGGTTTTATCCTCGATGCATTTGAGCTCCGCGTGGCCGTCCCGGCCGCCATCGTCCGTCCGGTCGTAGACAGCATGATGTAGACTGCCCTTCAGAATGATCAGCGCTTCCCAGATGCCGTGATCGTGCGGCGGCACGACCATGTCTTTCGGCAGTTGGTCGAGCGTGATTGAAAGTTCGCCGTCGTAATAGATGTATTTCGAGTTGTCGATGTGATTAGCGGGCCGTTTGGTGCCGAGTGCGAACAGGTCCGGGCGTGAGATGAAGGGCCGTGCGGCCTCCAGCAATCCGGTCCGCAATCCTTCCAGATTGTCTTTGTTATCGGCAATGGCCTGGCGGACCGCGTCGGCGCATTCCCGGATCGAGCACAAGTCGGACATCGTCCATCTCCCCTAATGTCACATTCTAACGTTAGTCAGTGATATACATCCAATG
>CAXAGK010000152.1:0-8150 GCA_963968305.1 uncultured Rickettsiales bacterium
GACGCGATGTTGAGTTCGGTGGACATTTGACGGGCGCGAGCGTCGTCGGAGGAATCGCCGACGGTATTTCCGTCCTTGATGGTACCGAGGCGTGGTATCGCCTCGCAGGTGTAGAGTAGGGCTTCGAGAAGCGATGTCTTGCCGCTGAGATAGGGTCCGACAATCGCCACGCAACGTGGTCCGGAAGGCGCTTTTCCTGACATGGTACTCCCCCTGCTATGTTTCGCTTCTTCTCCTTGGCTGCATCGTGTCGGACGATGCTTCTATTAATTCATGTATTCCATGGTCCCAAGGGGTGAACCCGGATGCAAAAATTAAAAAGGGAGCCGGATTAGGCTCCGTCTTTGTAAGGTTTGAGCACGGCGTAGAATGCGTCATGGGTCGGTGTCGGAACGCCGACCTCACGACCGAAGCGGCAGACGGCGCCGGAAATCCAATCGAGTTCCATCCGCTTGCCGCCGTTCAGGTCGTGGACCATGGAGGCGACCATCGGGGCCGGAAAGTCGTCGATGCCTTTCAGCTCCTGCGCAATGGCATGGTCCGGCAAGGGAACGCCTTTGGCGCGCGCGACGGCAACAGCCTCGTGGATCGAGGCTTCGATCACCCGGCGGATATCCGGATCGCCGCGCAATTCGCCGATCGGCTTTCGAGTCGTCGACGTGATACCCGCCATGGTGCAAATGCGGACGAACTTCATCCACACGGCAATATCGATCTTGTCGGAAAAGTTCGGGTTCAGTCCGGCGCGGTCGCAGGCGTCCTTGAGGCGCTGGCCGCGTTCCGACATCGAGCCGTCCGCTTCGCCGAAGGAAAACGATGCGAACTTGCCGGTCTGGCGGATCAATCCCGGCTCGGCGATTACGGCGGAGATATAGCTGGTGCCGTTCAACACTTTCTCCTTGTCGTGGATGCGTGCGAGGGTCTCGGCGCATTCGACTCCGTTCTGCAGTGCGACGAATGTGGTGTTGGGGCCGACCATCGGTACAGCGAATTCCGCCGAATTTTCCGTCTGAAAGAGCTTCACCGCGAACAGGATGAAATCGACCGGGCCGACCTCTGATGGGTCGTCCGTCGCCTGGGCATTTTGGATACAAGCGTCGCCGTTCTCGCTCTCGATCCGGAGTCCTTTTTCGCGGATCGCCGAGAGATGCGCGCCACGCGCGATAAAGGCGACGTTCTCGCCCGCTTCCGCGAGCCGTGCCCCAAAGTAACCGCCGACGGCGCCCGCGCCGAGAATCCCGAATTTCATGACCTGCTCCGAATTAATTGTTGAATGCGGAATGTGGGTATTTTGGACGAAATGTCAAAGGGCGGCGCTGAGATATTCCATATGGGACACGACGCGTTCGGCACCTTCCGCCAGCAGCCCCTCGCCGTGGCCGGGCAAGCAATGGCCACCACCGGTAAACCCGATGGCCCGCATCCCCGCCGCGACGGCGGCTTGCACGCCCTTGGCGCTGTCCTCTATGACGACGCAGGTTGCGGGATCAACACCGAGGGCATCCGCCGCGAAAAGAAATAGATCGGGCGCTGGTTTACCGCGCTCGACCTGATGGGATGAGTAGACGTGTTCTCCAAAGAATTGGATCAAGTCAGCGTGTGTAAGCTTTTGTTGCAACCCGGTGGGGGATGACCCCGATGCAACGGCCATCGGTGCGGAGACGGCCTGGAGTGCCGCGTGAACGCCGGGGATGACTTCAAGCCGTGTGGAGAAGGCCTCTCGATAGCGCGCGCCGACGCGTTCGGGGAATCCTTCCGGGAGCGGTTTTCCGAACTTTGCCCGGTAGTCGTTGCCGATCTCGCGAAAGAACTCCGTCGACGTCGTACCCAGATGGCGTTTCTGATAGGCTTCAACATCGAATTCCAGCCCGATTTCCTTGAGGCTGGTGAGCTCGATCTCCAGCGCTAGAACCTCGCTGTCCACGAGCACGCCGTCGCAATCGAATATGATCGCCGTCATTTCTGTCTTCCCGCTTATCGTTACTGCGGAGATACTATTCGGAAGTTGACGGTTCGAAAAACACTCCGTTCGGCGACCGTAATCTGCGGGCGATGCTATTCACCAGCCGGGGCGGATCGGTTGGATCGTCCGGGGTCGTCTCCTTACTGGGCTCGAAGATGGAGAGGATCGGCGCACCGCCGCTTGGGTTGGTCCAGACATGCCGGTCCCAAAGTCGCGGGTACCAGATCGCGGCACCCGCTGGCGGCGGTAAGACTGGAAGTGGACTGCCCGCGTCGCCGGTTTGATTGTCGGGGGCGTTGGCGAGGATCATATTGCCGTCATTCATATGGTATCCGGCTTCGTGTACGAACCACGCATTGGAGGGAACGCAGCCGAGAATCGGGCGGTTTGTCGGGTCGTAGGCCGTCGCGTAGGCGACTCCGATAAAGGTTTAGGGATCGTTGTCGGAACGGCGATCCCGCATATCGGTTAAGTAGGCGGCGTTTGTCTCTCCGGGGCCTTGCAGTCTGGGCGCGTAGAACAGGAGCGTCGGCTCCGCCAGCACGGGGGTGTCGTTGAGACCTCCCGTGCCACCCGGCTGAAGAGTATCGCCAAGTGTGCGAAGCACTGAGTGCGACAAGGTGAACCCATTGCCAGTAATCACTGCCTGACGATGTGGCCGGCCGGGGGTATCCCAACTGCTGGCGCGCCCCTGCTAGATGCGGCGTCGTCGTCGCAAAATTGCCGCTGTTGGCGGCCATTGCGGCCGTGAGTTGGGCGTCGGTGTTGGCCTGAGTGCAGCCGACCACGAACCGGGTCAGCGGCATCATGATGGTTAACGGTGTGGCGCCCGAGCTCACGCCCTGCAGCGTCGCGACCCACCGGTAAAACACGGTGTGACTGGTTGGAAAGGTATTGGCGAAGGGAGGCTCACAGGAGGCAGAGCCTGAGTTGCCGGTGCCTATCACGAAGGCGGTATTGGCGGCGGCCTCGCCCGGCCAGAAATGACGGGTGAAGCGGACGGAAAGATTCGTGACGGTAAACTTGTCTGCGGGCACGTCAATCTCGACTGAGAATTCCCGATCGATAGAGGGGTCAGTTCACGGCGTTGTGGTATCGGTGATTCTCGGTAATCCGCCGCGGCCGGCTAGACTGAAGGCCAGAAGCGCCAATATGGCGGAACTCAAACGAAGTCGCCTTGCCGAACATCTCAAATCCATCACATCCGCTCCTTGTCAGATGTTTCGTTTGGCCGCGTTGTTCGTCGCCAACGAACTTGACGCCGATATGTTGGTCGGCACCGGATCGCCGCGCACTGCTCGCGCAATGGCTGCGTCAAGCCGCCCGACGATATCGTCGAGTTCAGCCTCCGTGACCACGGTTGGTGGGCAAATACGGGCATAGTTTTTGACCACGATCATCACGAGACCTTCAGCGAGTGCATGGTAGCGGATGGCTTCACCCATTTCCGCGTCCGGTGTTTTCGACTTTCGGTCGGTCACAATATCCAACATGCGGTAGAGACCACGCCCCCGAATGTCACCGATGCATTCGTATTTATCGGTCAACACCGACAGGCGTTTCTCCAGATAAGCCCCTGCTTTGGCCGCGTGGTCCGCCAGATTGTCCCGCAACACGACCTGCAACTGCTTCAACGCCACGGCGGCGGGCAGCGGGTCCTGTGGATAAGTGCCGGCCCAAGGCAGCCCCATGGTGCCGCGTGTCTTCTCGGCGATTTCCGGTGTAGTGACCGCGCCGCAGAACGCGAACCCGGCCGACAAGCCCTTGCCGAAGGTGACGATATCTGGGACCACGCCGTAAGGCTCGAACCCCCAGAACGTACCGAGGCGTGCGGGGGCCAGCTGGCATTCATCGAAAATCAATAACGCATCCCATTGATCGGCGATTTTGCGGATGCCTTTCAGCCAACGCTCCGACGGTACGATCATGCCGCCGGGCACCGCGATCGGCTCCAGCATCAGTGCCGCGACTTCTTGCGAAGTCGTGTATTCGATCAACTCCTCCGTCATGCGGAGACTGATATCGTCCCACTCATCTGCGTCGTCGACGGGTGCGCGATAATAGAAGGCCGGGATTATGCAGTTCGACCGCGCCGGCATCGACAGCGGTCCAAGACCGCGTCGTCTGGCCCCGCCGACCGACGTCATCGATTCCGCCGCCAATGAGCCGCCGTGTAGCCCCCGCACCATCGAGACGACATCGAACCCGCCGGTCGCGCCCAAGGCCATACGCATGGCGATCTCGTTGGCCTCCGATCCGGTGACCGCGAAATTCGTCATCTTGAGGTCACCCGGCAGGGTTGTCGCCAAGAGTTCAGCGAATTCAATCGCCCAGGGATTGGTGTACCAGGATGATTGATGGATGAAGCGGTCCGCCATATCGCGGATTGTCTCAGTGAGTTCCGGGTGAGAGTGGCCCAAGGTCAAACTCATCATGCCGGAGCTGAGATCGTAATAGACGTTACCGTCCACATCATGTAGGCGCACGCCTTCCCCACGCTCGAAAATGATTCGCGGTTCGAACCGCCACCCGAGGACGTATTCCTCGTCGCGGGCCATCAGGTCCTTGTGCCGGTTTGAGAAATCGAATGTGTCATTCATGATGAAACTCTCCACCGTCCGTTGTGCTTTTAGAAAGTGTAGGTTCGACAGGGCCTCCGCCCAAAGGATAAAATGCAACTGATTATACGCTCTCGGGGTTTCATGCATGACGACAGCACAATTTAGCGAAGACGGTTTGGGCGGAATCGAACGGCATTTTGGCGAGTACATATCGAGTGGCAAGATCGCCGGATGCTCGATGATCCTATGGAGTGGCGGCGAGGAATGCTTCACGAGTTTCCAGGGAGTGCAGGATATAGAGAACCCCTCTCCCGTGAACCGGGAGACGATTTTTCGTATCTACTCAATGACCAAACCGGTGGCGAGCGTCGCCCTGATGATGCTGTGGGAGCGCGGTGAATTTGACCTCGACGATCCCCTCTCTCGGTTTATTCCGGCGTTTTCGGATATGGCAGTGTATCACGAGGGAGGCGATCCAGAACCGGCGGCGGGAGCGATCACGATCCGCCAACTCTTGAGCCATACCTCTGGCCTGATCCTGCCCGCGTTCTCGGAACATCCGTTGCGAGACATTTATATTGATAACGATGTCAACGGGTCGCGGAGCGAAGGGACGCTCGGCGATGTGATTGAACGGCTCGCCGAACTGCCGTTGTTGTTCCATCCGGGCACGCGGTGGGAATACAGCATGGCGACCGATGTGGTTGGGCATTTGGTCGAAGTCATCGACGGCCGATCTTTTGATAGGTTCTTGCAGGAGGAAATGTTCAGCCCGCTCGGCATGGTTGACACCGGGTTTCATCTCCCGGCCGAGAAAATTCCGCGCTTTGCCGCAAACTACACCCGCGACGGTGGGGCACCCATCCGGCCGATCGATCGACCGGGGGATAGCCGTTTTCTGGCGGTGCCCGACTACAAATCTGGCAATGGCGGATTGTTGTCGACGATGGATGATTATCTCCGCTTTTGTTTGATGCTGCGGAACAAGGGTAATCTCGACGGCGCGCGTATCCTAAAGTTGGAGACGGTAGAGCTCATGACCCGCAATCATCTCGACGGTGATATGGGGACCATGGGCGCGGTTGATTTCGGCGGCCTCGATTGGACGGGTATTGGATTTGGTCTGGGCTTTTCCGTCGTCGTCGATGCCGCCCAGGTCGGGCATGGCAATCACGGGATATACGGCTGGTCGGGAGCGGCCAGCACCTATTTCTGGATCGACCCCGTCGCTGACCTCATTGCGATCTTTTTCACCCAATTCATGCCGTCGCGTACCTACACCATCCGTAGTGACCTCCGCCCCTTGGTTTACCAGGCTATGGTCCTAGACTAGCTAGGAGACGCAGCGACGGGATAATGGCGATGGAATTGATATCGGCAAGTGGCAGTTTCGCGTGCGAAGTGCGCGACCATGCATTGTGGGAGACCCGTAGCGACACCGATGTCGCCACTATCCGCATGGCTTACCGTGATCATGGCGTACTCGTCTTTCGCCGACAGGCTTTATCTGAGGAAGATTTGTTGGCCTTCGGGAAATCCATGGGAGAGCCGAGTATTTACGCGGAAACCCATTGGCTATCGACCGTGCCCGAAGTCATCATCCTGTCGAACATGCGCGATCAAGACGGCGAGATGCTCGGCGGTCTCGCGAATAAGCCACTGACCTGGCATACGGATCAATCCTATTACGCAGAGCCGGTAACGGGCTGTTTTCTCTACGGTGTGGAATTGCCGTCGGAAGGTGGTGCTACCCGATGGGCAAGCCTCTACGAAGCTTACGACACGTTGCCCGCGAATTTGAAGAATATCGTCGACGGTGGCGTCGCCACTTTCAGCTACCGCGCGCGCTCGGCTCAGGCGCGAAAGGCCGACGACAATCATGATTGGGAAACTCGGTTGCGTGAGACGCCCGACGTCAAACATCCGTTGGTCAATGTCAGCCCCGCGACTGGGCGCCGCGCCTTGTTCATCGACCCTGGCACGGTGACCGGGATTGACGGCATGCCACAAGACGAAGCGGACGATGTGTTGGCTGCATTGATGGATCACGTCATCCAACCGTCGAATGTCTACGAGCACGAATGGGCGCCAGGCGATCTCGTGATGTGGGACAATGCGGTCGTCCTGCACGCGCGTGACGGTTTTGCGAACGAACAGCATCGGCTCGTGAAACGCATGATCATCGAGCTTGATCCTGCACAGTATATCATTCCGCCTTCCGTGCATTAACGGGGGTGATTGGAGGAGGGTGGCCAAGATGACGACGATCTATTCGGCGCGGCGCATATTGACCATGAACCCGGCCAATCCGGAGGCGACGCATGTCGCCGTGCGGGAGGGCCGCATTCTGGGTGCGGGCACGTTGGAGGAATTGGCGGGCTGGGGCGACTATGAGTTGGACGATCGCTTCGACGACAAGGTGTTGATGCCGGGGTTTGTCGAGGGTCATTCCCACGCGCGCGAAGGCATTGCGTGGCGCGGTGTCTATTGCGGGAATTTCGAGCGCATGGACCCGGACGGCAAAGTCTGGGACGGCATGAAATCCCTCGACGCCATTGTTGAACGCCTCAAGGAGAGGGACCGCGCGTTGGACGATCCATCGGCGCCGGTCTCCGGCTGGTCGTTCGATCCGATCTATTACGGTGATCGTAATTGGGGTCGCGTGGATTTAGATGCGGTTTCGACGACCCGGCCCATCGGGGTGCATCACGCCAGCGGCCATATTATATACGTGAATACCAAGGCATTGGAATTGGCGGGCTTGTTGCGTACCGGCATCAATCATCCGGGAGTGCCCCTGGGGGCGGACGGTTTGCCGACCGGCGAGATGAAAGGCCCGGAAGCGATGACGCTGGTCGGCCGGCATGTTGGGATCGACCGCGCGACCATGGCTGCTGATGAGGACGGCTTTCGTCAGTTCGCCCGCATGTGTGTGCGCAAGGGAGTTACGACGGCGACGGACCTCGGTAATTATCTACGCGACGATGCATTGCAAATGATGTTGCGGGTGACGGGAGAGGAGACATTTCCGACCCGGATCGTATCGCTCCGGCGTTTCGAGAATCACACGCCGCGGGAGTTGATCGACCATACGCTGGAAGTTCGCGAGTTGAGCACCGACCGCTTGCGTCTTGGCATTATCAAGGTGGTGGCGGATGGCTCGATCCAGGGGTTCAGCGCGCGCCTACGTTGGCCTGGATATTATAACGGCGCATCGAACGGTCTTTGGTATCTGACGCCGGAGCAATTGCAGGAGATATTCGACCTAGCGCTGGAAAACGGCCTGCAAGTGCACATCCACAACAACGGCGACGAAGCGACGGAATTGGTACTCGATTGTATGGAGCGCGCATTGCGCAAGCATCCCAATCCGGCAAACCGTTTCACGCTGCAGCACACGCAATTGGCCAATGCCGCGCAATTCCGGCGGATGAAGGCGCTCGGCATGTGCGTCAATCTGTTCCCCAATCATCACTACTATTGGGGCGATCAACATTACGCGAAAACGGTCGGGCCGGAGCGCGCGCAACGCATGAATGCCTGCGCTACTGCATTGCGCGAGGGGGTTCCACTGGCGATCCATTCCGACGCGCCGGTGACACCGCTCGGGCCTTTGTTCACCGCCT
>CAXAGK010000153.1:0-8128 GCA_963968305.1 uncultured Rickettsiales bacterium
ATAGCTATCCGGATTGTTTGCAGGTCAGTCCTCTAGCCATTGAACAGGTGCATTAGACAGCGTGGCGTCACGATGGATCCATCCATTATGAATAACCGCATCGACATCTTTAAAATACGCGCGGTATTTCTTGATATCTGGATCGGCCAGGTCGACTTTGACAATGGTATCACGAAACACCGCAATCGGATCGCCGCGGTTGGGATCGACCTTCCCTGCCCCTCTGCCACCTTCACGACGCGCGTCTAGGATTACAAACTCATAACGTTTACTCAATGCCGGCAAGAGGAGCGACGAAAGGTATCCACCCGCAACCGTCACCAACAATTTCTTTTTGGCCATGTACCCCTTCCTCTCGTTTCAAAACAATCCCAAAAGAAAGGCAATCCCGACCAAACCACCTCAGATAACATTGTATTGCGCAGAAATTAAACCTTTCCCCCTAACATAACTTTAAATCGATATTGTCACCCCTTGTCGGCATCTTGAAGCCCATAGACAATATTGAACCGAATGAAAATTTACGGCGTTGAAGGTTACACGATGTATTTTCCGAATATCAGATTAATTCTCATCCTGATAATCTCAATCCTCTCCTGGCCGGCATCGGCACAGTACGATGCCCTAACATGCGCGCCATACGTTCATGGTAAAGCCAAGCTAAAAGTCCCAACATTTTTTTGCGCGAAACGCGAAGATGCTGAAGCGTATATTGATGTGATGGAGCGCCGACGATTGAAGAAGATCACACGAAAAGAAGGCGGAAAACTTTTAGCGGAATTCCAACAGACCCGAGAATGTTTTCATATCGCAACCAGCCACACATCGCGGCGCACGCTACATCAGGGTGCCGGGGCGGCTCCTCACTGCAAAACGCTTGGCCTAAAGGCAACGAAGTGGCCCAGTTTGATCGAGGCCGAGCTCACGGGCGATAAATCGAAAATATGGATTTTAACGAACGCGCTTGTACCGCCAGTCGAAAACTAGACAATTTCAAAGTAACCATTCGAAAGTTTGCGCTAGTTAGATCAAGGGATTTTCAATATGGCTAAGATCGACGATCCAATTGCCTTTGAGCTCTTCAAAAACTCAATATTTTCGATCGCGGACGAGATGGCATTGACCATTTGCCGAACAACCTACTCCGGCGTCCTGCGTGACAACATGGATTTCTCCACCGCATTTGCGGACGCAAACGGCAAACTAGTGGCGCAGGGCCTCACGCTACCAGGTCATCTGGGATCTATCCCGACGGCACTTGATGTCATCGTCAAAAGGTTTGGCGAGGAAATTCAGCCCGAAGACATGTATATCATGAACGATCCGTTCGATGGTGGAATGCACCTACCGGATATCTTCATCTTCAAGCCAATTTTTTGGGAGGGGAAGCGGGTCGCGTTTGCAGCAACGATCTGTCACCACGTGGATGTGGGCGGACGAGTACCGGGATCCAATGCTTCGGACTCGACTGAGATATATCAGGAAGGTCTCCGAATTCCTCCGATGAAGCTCTATGACCAGGGTAAATTAAATGAAACCCTGTGGATGATGATTGAGAAGAACGTCCGCATGCCAGTACAGATCTTCGGCGATCTTCGGGCGCAACTAGCCGCATGCACAATTGCCGAACGACAATTCCTAGAGCTGATAGAACGCTTTGGCGCGGAGAATGTTGATGCCTATATGGCCGAGGTCATCGACTACGCGGAGAGATTGACGCGGGCAGCCGTGAAGGACTTACCCGATGGGGAGTATGACTTCGAAGATTGGATCGACGATGACGGTATCGACATTGATCACCCCATCCGCCTTTACGTAAAGGTGATTAAGAAAGGGGAGAGGATGTTGGTGGATTGGACCGGCTGCTCAGAGCAGGTCAAAGGCGCAATCAACAACACGCTCTCCTATACCAAGGCTGCTAGCTACGCGGGAATCCGGTCCGTCTTGCCGGACGGCATTCCCAACAATGAAGGTGTCTTCCGTGTCATCGATGTCGTCGCACCGGCCGGGACAATTGCAAATAACGTTCTACCCGCTGCCTGCGCAGCCCGTGGATTGACGGGATTTCGGATGGTTGATTGTATTTTCGGTGCTCTCGCGAAAATGCTGCCGGACAGTGTTTGCGCGGCATCGGACGGGGGCAACTCCGGCCTATCCGTCGGTGGATATGACGCAGACCGCAAACCATATATCTATGTAGATTTTGCCTGCGGGACTTGGGGTGGACGCCCTTGGGCAGACGGATTGCAGGGCAATTCCAATATGTTTGCCAACATGGCCTCTCAATCCGTTGAGGTAATAGAAGCGGAACAGCCAATTGAAATTTTAGCCTATGAGCTGCTTCCAGATAGAGCCGGTGCCGGTAAATTTCGAGGGGGTGCTCCGTATTTTCGGGAATACCGCTTCACCGAAAAGGAAGCCGTGCTCCAAGTTCGTTCGGACAGAGCGCGGTTTCGACCATATGGGCTATATGGCGGTCTGCCGGGACAACCGTCTGCCAACTATTTAAATCCCCTACAAGAAAATCAAAAACTAACGTCTAAGCCAACCATGATGATTAAGAACGGTGACGTATTCCGGCATGAACTGGCAGGCGGGGGCGGTTGGGGTGATGCTTTAGCAAGAGATCCCGGGCATGTGCTTCGTGACGTCCGAAACGAGTTAGTCGGCATTGAAGCCGCACGTGAATCTTATGGCGTTGTCATCAATTCTGAAACATGGACCGTCGACGCCAAGGCAACGGAGGAGTTGCGGGCCCAAATTCGTGAGAAACGCGGATGGAAAGAAAATCCCTTTGTCTCCTGGGATGACGAAGGTACTGAAACTGCTTTGGCCGCGGCCGAATAATTTTAAATTGTGACGATACAACGGAACCCGACATGAAAAATTACCGAATTGGCGTTGATATCGGCGGAACGTTTACGGATATCGTCTTAATGGATGATAGCGGCGCGGTTCTGACCAAGAAAATTTCATCCAGTGTCGAAAATTATGCGCAGGCCATTGTGGAGGGATTAGGAGAGGTTTTTGAGCAGAACAGCCTTTCCGGCGCGAATGTTCAAGAAGTGCTTCACGGAACGACCGTCGCCTCGAATGCCATTCTCGAACATAAAGGGGCCAAAACGGGCTTGATAGGCACGAGGGGGTTCCGGGACGTTCTCGAAATCCGAAACTTACGGATGCCTCGCCTCTATGACCTGCATTGGGAAAAGCCCGCCCCTCTTGTTGAGCGTTATTTGCGTCTAGTAGTCGACGAGCGTGTTAACACCAGCGGCGACATCGTGCATCCGCTTGATCCGGCAGATGCGGAAGCCGTCGTCGATCGATTATTATCGGAAGGTGTCGAAGTTATCGCGGTCTCTCTGATAAATTCATTCGCAAACCCCACCCACGAACAGATGATCAAAGAGATCATCGGACGCAAGGCACCGGACATGCCGATTTGCATCAGTTTCGACGTCTTACCTGAGATCAAGGAGTATGAACGGACATCGACGACAGTTATCAACGCATATTTGTTGCCTATCGTATCTCGCTATCTAGCTAACCTGCAGGAACAATTCGCTGACGCTTCCATCGAGGCGCCGATACTCCTCATGCAGTCGAATGGCGGTCTCATGACGGCAGAAGCCGCAGGACGATTGCCCTGCAATATCGTTGAATCCGGCCCGGCGGGTGGTGTTGTCGGTGGTCATGCATTCGGTGGAAAAGTTGGACTGAAAGATATAATCACCTTCGACATGGGCGGCACAACGGCGAAAGCCTCGCTCATCGAAGATGGTGAATATACGCGTTCTCTCGAATTCCAAGTCGGGGGAGGTATCCTAACCGGTTCCAGATTAATGACTGGTGCCGGCTATCTACTAAAGGTACCGGCCATCGACTTAGCCGAAGTCGGTGCTGGCGGCGGCTCGATTGTCTGGATTGATGCCGGCGGTTCCTTGCAGATTGGGCCGCAAAGCGCCGGCGCAAATCCGGGTCCAGTTTGCTACGATATCGGGGGTGAAGAGCCGACAGTGACGGATGCCAATGTCATTCTCGGCTATCTAAATCAAGAATATCTCGTCGGTGGAGAATTAAAAATCGAGGCATCGCGAAGCCACCAAGTTTTTGAGGAACGCATCGCCAAGCCCATGGGGCTATCGGTTGAGCATGCCGCGTATGGCGCACATCAAATCGTCATTTCAAATATGATCAGAGCAATCAGATCAGTGTCTTCCGAACGCGGTCGTGACCCTCGGCGATACGCGATGGTACCGTTCGGAGGCAACGGTCCCCTCTTCGCTGCTGGGATGGCACGCGAATTACAAATGAAACACATTGTAGTGCCCCCATCCCCGGGACTCTTCAGCTCGTTTGGCTTGCTCTATGCGGATATCGAACATCACTATTCGCGCACGGTCCAACGGGTCATTCGAGATATGGACCCGAGCCTTCTAACTGAAGTTTGGAGCACGCTTGAAAACCAAGCACGTGGACAGTTGCGGATTGATGGATTTAGCGACATGCAGATGCAGTTTCGCCGAGCCGCAAATATGCATTACAAGGGACAAATTTTTGAACTGACCGTCCCCGCTCCGAACGGATCCTTCGACGCGGAGAAAATTGCCCAATTGGAAGACCTGTTTGGGCAGGAACACGAGCGCACATACGGCCATCGTGCGGGACCGGAGGAACCGGTTGAATTGGTCAACGCTCAGCTAATCGGTATGGGAATACCCGACCAATCGCGAATACCCGAAAAGGTGACTGTCGAACGAAGAGGTCCCCAAGGCAAACTACCAAACCGACAGGCCTACTTTGGTCGAGATACCGGTTGGATTGAAACCCCGGTCTTGCATCGATCGGATCTGGGAAAACCCATGTCCGGCCCTTTAATTATCGAAGAATATGATGCGACCTGCCTCGTGCCGCCAAATGCAAAAGCGTCCTTGGACGAATTCGGTAATATTTTAATCGACCTCTAAAACTCGCCTGAACACACCCGGGGAATAAGACCAAAGGATCATCAACAGAATGTTCTAGCTAGCAATCACCCGGCCTCGCTAAATCAAACCCTTTCGCACTCGAGCCTTCAACTTGCTCTTCTTTTCGCTTTCGAAACCCAAAACTCGCCCAAAGACAGCCGAGAGACCGCGCCAAATCTTTGGCACAAACCAAACAGCCAATAGGCATAGAATTCCGAATAAAATAAGAAACAACGTCGGCTAAAGCGCGGCTAGTGTTATACCGACAACCACCAAATAGCCGAAGAAGGAGGAGAAGAAATTAAACATCGCCTACACTCCAGTGTTCGATAGCATAGATTCGACTGCTCCGGTCGCCCACGAGGCGAAAGCACCACGAAGCCCGCTCGCCATCTTCCAATGACGTCATGCCTCGACGAACGCGAGCTCGTTAGTTTCTTTTTTTATGTACGGAAGGTCAATTGACTTTGGATTACCCGCCTTAGGACCGGTGCGATTTAGCTCCTCAAACTGGTCGCTTTAAAGGTGCCGAGGCTTTTACAGGCTCAGGCCGTCCCTGGACGTATAGCTCATAATCATCCGCGCGCTCGATCAGAGTGCCCGAGCCCAAGTCAGCGGATCTACGCGCGGCATCCAACGCCAGTTTGAGACATTCGATGCGAATTTCCTTGGCGTCCGTTACGATGCTCCTTCGCGAGCGACTGAATAGAGTTGTTCCATGCGTTGTTGAGCGGTTTCATGTTCGGGATGATGGCGGTCACCATAGGCCGTCATGAACTCATTATCGGCGCGTAGTCGGGTAATTTCTTTGCGTGCGGAAACCGGTGAGTGGCCAAAGCCTTTCCCTCCGCCAGCATCGACAAATCCGTCTTCGGCGAACAATTGCTCGCCCGCAGCGGCAAACGCTTGTGCCAGCGCAACATTGGAGGCCAGCCCGGAATAACGCAGTTCGTCGATCAACCGTTCACCGCCGAGCGCCCGCAGAGCCCGGTCGGCCAACGATCTTTTCTGATCGACCGCACTGCCCCATGATGCGCGTAGTTCCGCGTTGGCGCGTTGGTTCTCCACCGCTATTTACGTGTCTAACCCGAAAGTTTCTGCCATGAATTTCTCGATACATTTATCGTGAAACCAGCGGGCCATCTCCAGCGGCATATTGCATTCATATGCGGTCTCTCGAAACCAATCCGCCATATCGGACGAATATTCCGACATATCCGGCGGTACCGGAATATCGTACGCGTCAGGTGAAGGGGGTCGCCTTAGCTGGACCCAGAAATTCGAAATTTCGCCCAGATCGTCATCCGCAGACGGCATCCACACAGTGTCGCTACCGACCAACCACTTTAAATGGTGGTAACTCTGCAACATATCAACGGGTGATTGCCATCCTTTGGTTTCGGCAAATCCCTGTTCTTCCGGTGATATCCCTTGTGTCCAGGAAGTCGGTTTCGACGCAGTTGCGTTGCCGTCCAGACTCGGTTCCGATACTACGAATGCGTCACTCATCCACGACCTCGCCCAATAGCTGTTCCGCGCCATCGACCGCACCGGTTTGGCGATAAAGTACCGCGGTTCGAATTAAATCCTTTAAAAGGATGCGTCCAGCCGGGCTGGTAAAGACCTGTCGATACGCCGAGCCAACACGGCGCATCGTCTGTAAGCCGCGCATCCGGTCTAGACTCCTGGCGCCGGCGAACCTTTAAGCTGGCGGACGGCTTCAGAAATTTGTGGCGCAGCTTGGGATAGTGCTACCGTTTGTTGCTGTTGCGCGCGTTCGCCGCGTCGGCGCTCAACAGCTTCATCGCCTCGAATCATTCGACGTGGTACGCCGTTGATATCGGCTAGAGACCAGGCGATTGCCTCTCCCTAGAATATATCCAATACGCCGGGATCGACCGCCGAGATTTGTTGGACGGATTCGAGCGTGCGCAATATTCCAATGGCTTCTTCTGCGCGCATGGCCCGTGACATCGGCGATACATATTCAATGTCAAATTCACCGCTAGCTTCCTGCAGCTACGGCGGCAACTCCGGCAACGCGCCAGCGCGAGCGAGAATTTCCAGTTCCCCTTCGATCATCGGTCCCAGGGCTTTGGATTGTTGTCGACCGGTAGTCGGCGCGAGCAACGCTCCCTTTTCCCGTGTGCGCTCGAGCACTTCGGTAGCAGTCATTTGGGGTGAGTCCACCAATATCTGGAATAGTGTTTCGAGGAAGGCGTCGTTAATCGTGCGCCGACGTCTTTCCTGTTCCGCTTCCGATACAACGAAACGGGAACTCGGTTGTAGAAACTGAACGGGGATTGGCTGCGGCCATCCATGCGCGCGAAGTTCGCTTTCCCAGGATTTAGATAGAGCGGTAGTATCACTCCATCATCGGCGATAAGCAGTGGTGGATCGACCGCTTTCTGAGCCGCCTTAATGGAGCTTTTCGACATCTCATTCAATATTTTGATGTCAGCGAGCGCAGTCATGGCGGGAGACCGGCCATAGATCTCGCGGGGGCCCGTCACATATCGGGAGACAATATAGGGAAATTCGAAATAGCCACTTACCAAAAGGACATGACTGCTATCGAGCTCGAGATAAATCGAGGCATAGAGTTTCGTTGATGAATTGGCTCCATAATCTTCGGCGGGTACGACCACATGGAGAATATTAACCAGTTCATCCGGTTTCTTTTCGACTTGCGACGCTACTTTCGGACTGACGCGCTCCTTGCCCCAGCGTTGCAACATTTGCCGGCGCGTCATTTCCGGCTTGCGAAATATTGTTTTGATGCGTCCAGCCTCGTTTTCGACGACGAAAATTTCGGACAGATGCACCGCGCGATACCGCAATCCATCTCCGGGGACTTCGTTGATGAACAACGCACCCGTTCCAAACGCACTTAGCGAAAGGTAAGTTTCAAACTGTTGAGACGCAAAGTTCGCCTACGTTGAGTATCGTTGAGCAAATAGGATATCTTCGACAGTTTCGAAATAGTGACGGACACCATCGAAACGATCTAACTCAGGGTTTGATACTTTGAGGGAGTGCCACTTTGACGCCCGTGGCGTGAGCAGGCTCTCCATCGCGGACGCAAATCGCTCGAGCGCCAGCTGGGCCGTTGAATCAGATGTTTTTTGAGTTCGTTTCGTTCCGGCCTGATTGCGCATCGT
>CAXAGK010000154.1:0-8110 GCA_963968305.1 uncultured Rickettsiales bacterium
AATTGAGACATGTTGGAAAAATCAGTATTGATCGTAGCGGAGCCACCACCGGTATTTGTATAAGTTAACGCAAGAGCTTGGCTGGTTGGCGGGGCGATGTTTCCAATCTCATCAAACGTGAAGGTAATCGGCATCGTCGTGCTTATAGTACCCTCCGAAACGCTCGCGGTTAGCTCCCATTCATTGAGATTGGCGGTCTTGGCAAAGCTGTAGTTGATGTTATGACCAGTGCCGACATCATCGAAAACACCGATATCCGCGCCAAAGGATTCACCGGTAACGGCACCTGGATTCAAGTTGACGCTCAGTGATGCGACAGTGGATGCGCGGGCGGTAATAGTGAAGGCGTTGTTGTCGATCCGTACCGGCTCAAGGCTACCGACATCGGTGCCGATCTGGAGAGCGCCTGTATCGTCAGTCGGCCAACCCATCACAACGTTTCCTTTAACGTCCGATAGGAAGAGTTGATCTACGCCGCCGATATTTACGCTTGTGTTCGAGAGTTGACCATTCCTCGTCAGTTCAGTCTCGCCGCTGCCATCTAATTCTGTATTTGTGACGAAGAAGCCCCGGCCTTGGATCGCGACGTCCAGAGCACGGTTTGTAAACTCGATCGTACCTTGTTTGTCCATAAAGAACTGGGTCGACGGTGCGGCACCCATATGAGCCTGCGTGATCCGATTGGCGACACGTGAGCTCTCGCCGATCATTTCATTAAAGCGAGTGTGCGCAGTCTTGTAACCGGGCGTCTGGATATTCACGATGTTATCACTGATTGACTGCATCGCGTCGGTATGTCCACGCATACCCGTGAATGCCGCCGATAGGGAACTGAACATCGTCATTTCAGGCTCTCCAACCCCACCAAATGGGGAAATTGCAATTCGTTGAACTTAACGATGCAATCGAAGTGCCAGGAATATTTAAAAATTAGTCATTTAATATCAATTAGATATGAGTGATTACGCTGGGGTGAACGGTCCACCTGGTAGATATGACCTGTATCCGGAAAGAAGTTGCCGATCGGACGGCAATTTTTGGATTCGTATCTTGACCCGCCCGCATTCGACCAGTAAACCTCCTGCCCAGTGACCCCTTCGTCTAGTGGCCTAGGACGACGCCCTTTCACGGCGTAAACACGGGTTCGAGTCCCGTAGGGGTCACCATATTTTTCACAGTATTCTGCAGTTATCCAAAAAGGTGCCACAATAGGTGTCACGCTTTTGCCGCCGGCAGGCGACAAATTGGTACTTTTGTACCTAAGGTGTTCCTCATCATATCGCGCTATCATCTCTGAATTTGGAATGGCGTGGGCGCAGATTTCCAAAGTATTATTTGATTCCAAAATCAAAACCGCACAGGCGCAATACGCTGAAGCGTGTTCTTAATTTGGGAGGACCATCCATGGCGGCACCCGAATGACAGCAAGGTCAGGAGTGCCAAACAGGGTATCATAAGGCGTTAGGGGGTCGAAAGTTTGGTCCAGCGGGCGGGAATGCAGTTTATGGTTCCAAGTCGGGACCCATTCGGCTACTGTTGATTTGCAAGTCATTTGCGCGAAGAGTTGCAAATGCACTGCGATAAGCTCGCTATCGAGTATGGCAAATGGCTGAAGAAACTCGGGATAGCCTTCGGTGTCGCCTAGCCCCCTGCAGCATCCACATTCGAAAGCTGAACCATGACAGAGCACGACCTGATCCTCCACAACGGCCAGGTGGTGACCCTGGATGGCGAATCACGCACCGCCGAAGCGGTCGCTGTTACCGGTGGGCGGATTACCGCTGTTGGTGATTCAAACGACCTGATGCGCGATGCCGGCCGCCACACGCGGATGCTCGATCTCGACGGCCGCACCGCATGTCCCGGCTTCATCGATACCCACGCGCATATGGACCGGGAAGGCCTCAAGGCGCGCTGCGGTTATTCGCTCGCGGGCCGTCATTCGGTCGCGGAGATTGTCGAGGCGGTGAAGAACGCGGTCGCACGCACGCCGAAAGGTGAGTGGATAGTATTTCTGCCCATGGGCACACCGAAGCTAGCCTATATCAGTCGACCCGACCAACTCGCCGAGGGCCGGTTTCCGACACGCCACGATCTCGACGCGGTGTCGCCAGACAATCCGGTCTATATCCGCGTGCCCTGGGGCTGGTGGGTGCATCGGCCCTTTGTCGCGGTTGCCAATTCCGCCGCGTTGGCGAAGGCGAGCATCGATCGCGAAACCGAAGCGCCTTACAATGTCGAAATCCAACAGGACAATCAGGGGCCGAACGGCATCTTCCTCGACCGTTCTTATGCATCGGTCCTGGAGTACACCCTGTTCAAATGCGTGCCGCGCATCACGTTCGAGGACCGGGTGCATGGCTGCCGCCTTGGTGCGGCGGCTTATACTGCCGCCGGCACGACAAGCATTTATGAAGGCCACGGGCTGACTCCGGCGATCCTCGATGCTTATCGCCGGGTCTATGAGGATGGCGATCTGTCGGTCCGCGTGCATCTGCCGCTCAGCGTGCCTGGCGCGTCAATCGACGACCGGCGCATGGTCGACGTACTGAACGAATGGACGAGCCGACTTTCCGGCCGCGGTTCCGGCGACGACATATACCGGCTCGAGGGAATCTGCGTCGACGTGGCGAACGACGAAGCCGCTGCAATCATTGGTCAAGATTATCCCTACGAAGCACTGGCCGGCCACTTTTACCACTCGTTGTCGCACGACCGATTTGTCGAGATTGGCTTACAGGCGGCGCGCCGCGGCATTCGGTTGAATTGCCTGATTTGCTACGATCTGGAACGGGTGCTGAAAGCTTACGAGGCTATCAACGCACAGGTCTCGATCAAGGATAAGCGCTGGGTGATGATCCATGTGATCGAGGCAACACCGGAGCAAATCGCACGCATGAAGCGATTAGGCGTGATTGCGACGGTGACGCCGAACTTCATGTACATGGCGAGTGACCGCTTCAACCTGCATGAGATCGGCGAACGCGCGATGCCGATACGAGAACTCATCGATGCCGGAGTACCGGTCACTCTGACTTCCGACAATGTGCCGTATTCCATGCTGTGGACCATGTGGGAGGCGTTGGCGCGCTGGGACGAGGATTCAAAACGACGGATCGGCAAGGCCAACTTGACCCGCGAAGAAGCGCTGCGCATGGTCTGCCAGACCGGCGCGTTGGTCACCTGGGACGAGACCAGTAAAGGATCTCTGGAAGCTGGTAAGCTAGGTGACATCGTTGTGCTGGAGGACAACCCACTGACCTGCGAGGAGGATTTGGTGAAGGATATTCGTGTGTCGCACACCTTCCTCGGAGGCCGCGAAGTGTTCGGACCGGAGATAAAAGATCCAGGCCCGATCGATGGGCCGGACCCGGGCTGAGGGGCTGCGAAGTGTTTGACTCCCGGGCTTGAACTCTTGGCGGGGACACAGATACGATTTCTGAAGCAGCCACAGAGGTACAATTTGGAGTGCCGCCGGAAATTGAAGCCGAAGCGAGCAAGCGCTTAGACGATCACATCGTTTGGCGTCATCGAAAGCTTTCATCATATTTCCCCGACGCCATATAAGATATACTTGAACGACAAAGCATGTGGGTGTCGCGTCTTCCAAAATACGCACGTTTCACACCCATGTTCGATCAGCAATGTTGAACTGGGGGGAGTTGGAATATGCGATTTGAAAACAAAAATGTCATTATCACAGGCGGCGGTAGCGGTATCGGCCGTGCTTCGGCGATCGAGTTTGCAAATGAAGGTGCCATTGTCGCCGTAGCGGACATCGATGCGGATACGGCGGAGCGCACCGTGGAGGCCATTGAGAAGGCGGGTGGTCAGGGACACGCATTCGTGCTCGACACCACCGACCCGACGGCGGTTACCGATCGAATACAAGCCGCGGCCGAGACAATGGGCGGGCTCGATATTCTCATCAACAGTGCCGGTGTTAGGGAAATCGAATCCGTTCTCGACCTCCCTTACGAGGAATGGTGCCGTGTCATTAACGTCAACATCACCGGCGTTTTTCTTTGCTCGCAAGCCTTTCTCCGTTATCTCACGTCGGGTGGGAAGACCGGCGCCATTGTCAACCTCGCCTCGACTTTAGGGGTGACCGCGGCGCCGAATCGCGCGGCCTATACGGCGTCAAAACACGCTGTCGTCGGTTTAACGAAGGAAATGGCGCTCGAATTTGGTGAATCCGGAATTAGGGTCAATGCAGTGGCCCCCGGCGTCACCAGGACATCGCTGACGGAGCGCTACTTCCAAGAAGCGGAGATGGCGCAGACAGTACGCTCGCTACACGCAATGGGGCGCTGGGGAGAAGCGGAAGAGATCGCCAAGGCAATCCTCTTTCTGGCGTCGGATGACGCTAGTTTTATCACCGGGGAAACGCTGCTTGTCGACGGCGGCTGGCTCGCTGGGAAACGAATGTAGGGTCGTCCTCGCATTCGATCGTTCTGGGAAGCACCGTTGCAGCACAAAGCCATCGTTGATCAGTGGCGCATTAGGTTGCCAAATAGGTTTCCAATCTGCTTAAGCTATCCGCCGGCCAAATTTCCTCACGCTCGTACATAGTTTCAAATTTTGGGGCATCGCCTGAAACCGAAAGCCAGTCCTTCATATCTTTGGTGAAGATATGAGCCTGCGGTGGCAGTAGGCTCGTGTCGTCCAGAGTGAAGGTTCGGAGGATGATCAGGCCCCTCGGTCGCTTGCTGTTGCGGCAGAAGATAAAAGTCCCGCACTTCGTGCAGTAAAACGGCTCCAAATCTGCGCCACTTCCCGCGACGAGCTTGGTTGCTCGTACGTCGCCGCTGATTTCCCAAAAATCCTCAAAGACCCAGCTATGAACAACAAAGGCACTGCCCGTCGATCGTTGGCAGTCGGTGCAATGGCATGCATGAGTGAATAACGGATCTTGCGTGATTTGGTAGCGTACCTGTCCGCAGGAGCAGCCCCCTTCGATAGGACTCGCCGCCGTTACCTCCTCCAGCATGATTCGATTCCTAAATTTATGCCCCTACGAATGGGACAATTGATATTCTATCAATTCCAGGCGGTCTTGCCCCCAATAAGGTTGACCGTCGACGATATAGAAGGGCATTCCGAAGACGTTTCGGTCAATGGATTGCCGCGTGTTGTTTGCATATGATTCCGCAATGGCATCCGATCTTGATTGCTTCCACAGCACCTCACCGTCGAAATCTTCTGCAGTGGCGATGGCTATCAGTTCGTCGCGCACGAAAGGAAAGCGCTGTTCCGCCCACAACGCGCGGGAAAATGCATGGGCCAGTTTCAATGAATCCAAACCCGCCTCCTTTGCCGCGACTACCATTAATGCGCCGTCCCGTTCGTTTGGCTCTTCAACTTCGCCTCGATAGAACTGAGGTTCTACATTAAAAGTCACATTTCGAAATGCGGCCCACCTCTTTAGATCAACGAGTCTATACTCTTTACGTAGGCGCGGCCGGTTGGGGAGCGGTACGGTTTCGGCGGCGGCGAACATTTCGTCGTAGTCGATGATGATGGGATCGATTTTCAATCCGAACTCATCGGCGATTTCCTGCAGTTTTCCATTGCCGATAAATGACCACGGTGAGGCCAAGGCGTAATAATATTCGATCACATCCAAGATAATTCTCCGGCGGTGAACTTTGGTGTCTCTATCAGTTTGCAATCTATTTTGAATGTGACACTTGGCCAGCGGATCGCCGGGTTGATGATCCTGGAGGATTTGGAATGAACGCGGGATACTCGCCTCAACAAAACAAACATAAGCAGGGAAACAAAATGCCGATCAACACGTGCTATTTCTTCGAAGTCAGTATGGATATCGATGTGGAGCACGAAGCTCTATTCAACGAAGTCTATGACACGGAGCACGTCCCGTTCATCTCGACCGTACCGGGTGTGCACGGCGTGACGCGAGCAAAATCCGAAGACTTCACGGTCAGTATCGGCGGCAATGACGTGCATTTGCCGAGTGGCAATGTCGCTACTTATATTGCGATCTACGAGATTGACGGCCCTGAAGTTCTGGCGAGTGCCGAATGGGCGACGCAGGCCGAGAAAGGCCGCTGGGCGACGGATGTCCGCCAACATACTAATAACCGCGGGCATGCATTGCGCAAAGTAATCGCGTAACGCTGACCGATTGCACAACTCCCTTCGACAGACGCAGGTTGACGAAGGGACGCTTAACGAAAGTTTATTCCGGATAACGGGGCGAATGGATTGGGCGGAATGTGCGGACGGACCAACTGTCCTGTGCCGTGGGTGAGATTGGCTCACTGTTCTGGACGATTTTTACACCGCGTTCCGCAATTGTCGCGTCTAGGCCGATGATCTTTAGCGACGTGAAACCCTCTGGCAATGGCGGACTATCGGCGGCCAGGCGGTCGATTAGCACGAGCCATCCATCCTCACCTACGTCCATATCGGTGATATCGCCATCCACCATATTGCGGTCCCAGTTACTCATCTTCGCCTTGAAGGTCGGATCGACGGAATCACGTCCTGCACGTGACGTATAGTTATCACTGGTGATGACACTGGCGTCCCGGTGTTTGTAAACCGCGAGGAAAGGCGCTTTCGCATCATGGGTGCATTCGTAGCGCTGCGCCGACATGAAGCCGTCGATAGAGAGCAACATGGTGATGTGCTTGTGATAGAACTCGTTGAATTTCTCCCGATCATCGTCCAGGGGATAGTGCATTTCGACCATGTAGAATGTGCTCAAGGTGAAGCTCCTTAAAAGGGATCGTTGAAGATTGAATTAGGCCGCCGCGTCTTGCTTGATCATGGCGGCGGCTTTCTCGCCGATCATGATCGTGGGTGCATTGGTATTACCGGTAGTGACTGTCGGCATAACGGAAGCATCGACGATACGCAGGCCGTCGATGCCGTGAACCTTGAGGCGAGAATCAACCACCGACATGGCGTCTTCTCCCATCTTACAGGTGCCGACCGGGTGATAGATTGTAGCCCCTTCGTCCTTTGCCCATTGCTTGGCATCCTCGACCGTATTGATGTCGCGGGTCGGGACTGTCTGACCAAGGCTGACTTCGGCCAGCGCGGGTGCTTCCAGAATGCTCTTGGTTTGTTGAATCCCTGAGAACAGGACGTGGGAATCGCTTTCCGCCGAGAGGTAGTTCGGCCGAATGATAGGTCGTGCCATGGGGTCTGGATTTTCAGCCATGATGGTGCCCCGGCTCTCGGGGCGTACGGGACAAATGGCAACGGAAATCCCGGGCTTCTTCTCCAGATCGCCGATGACACGCCCGGTGTAACTGGTCGGTGTATAGAGCAATTGCAAGTCAGGGCTGCTCAAGCCTTCGCGGCTGCGGCTAAACACCATGGCGGCGGTCACCCCCATGGTTAGCGCGCCATTCCCTTTGAAAGCGTACTTCGCGATCTCTCCGAGCAGACGCGGGCCACGCGCCATCTCGTTGATCGTGATCATATCCTTGATGCGGTGGGATATGCGGACGACATAGTGGTCATTGAGATTACCGCCAACGCCAGGAGAGTCGTGCAGGACGTCGACTCCGATCGATTGCAAATGCTGGGCAGGGCCGATGCCGGATATTTGTAGGATATGCGGCGAATTGACCGCGCCCGCGCAGACGATGACCTCACGGTTGGCGCGGACTTCAAAATCGCGACCGCCACGGCGATAGGAGACACCGACGCATTTCTTGCCGTCGAACAGTAGCTTTCCGGTCTGGGCTTCCGTAGTTATTTTCAGGTTTGGACGTCCTTTGGCCTGAGCCAAGAAGGCCCGTGCGGTGGAGGCGCGGAAGCGGTGGTTCCGCGTCATCTGGGAATATGAGACGCCTTCCTGTTGCGCGCCATTGTAATCTTTGGTGAGCGGGAAGCCGGCCTGTTGCGCCGCTTCGATGAACCGATGCGTGATCGGGAGGACAGTCCGGTAATCCTCGACCACCAGTGGACCGCCTTTACTGCGATATTTCTCATCACTGCCGTCACCGCGGAAATCTTCCGATTTCATGAAATAGGGAAGCACGTCATCGTAGCCCCAACCATTACACCCGCGCTGTGCCCAACCGTCGTAGTCGGCCGGGTTACCGCGCACATAGAGCATGCCGTTGATCGA
>CAXAGK010000155.1:0-8099 GCA_963968305.1 uncultured Rickettsiales bacterium
ATTGCCAAAGCTGGAGGTGTAGTGTGGTTGGAGAAGATAAACCTTTAAGCAATGGCGTGATTTTGTATATTCATGCCAAGTTTGCAGGTGACTTGGGAAATTAGGTTAACGTGTTCGGTTGTGTCATTGTGTGAGGGCACCCATACCCAATTATCCGCAAATTAGGCAATATGAATTAAGGAATTGGCCGCTTGAGTGCTGTAGATCGCGAAAAATTGGCGCGGGAATTAATCGACAATGTCGACGAAACTGGCGCATTGTTGAAGGCGATGGCCAACGAGAAGCGCCTCGTTATTCTGTGTCACCTGCTGCAAGGCGAAAAATCGGTCGGCGAGATGGAAGAGTTACTCGATCTCAGTCAATCGGCGCTTTCGCAACATTTGGCGCGTTTGAGAGTGGCTAAGATCGTTAAAACGAGGCGTTCCGCACAGACGATTTATTATTCTCTGAACGGCGTAAATGCCGAAGTGATATTGACTGCGATGCATGGGCTCAGCCATGCACCTCAGATGAGACAGCCGCAATCCACTGTGGCTTAGTCGTTTAACGGAGACTAAGCGAAAGTATCTAAGACTCTGCCAAGTTCACGGGCACCACTGGATTCCCCGTTCGAGGCATCATCGAGTTCTCGTTTGTCATCAAGTGCCCGAGTGAATTCATCCGACGCGAGTGAAGAATCCGTTTGTGCTATACCTACCTGCAGGCTTCGTTCGGCGGATTCGACACCCTGGACGGCCTGCTGATTGATATTGTTTTGAGATTCTTGTGCGGAGTTGCTTAACGTAATTTCGACGCTGTCATTTGCTCTGAGGTTTTCGTCCTGCAGTTGGACTTGGGTGTTCTCTTCGCGTTGGAGGCTGAGATCGACTTCAGTGTTTACTTGCTCTTGCTGGACGTCGTCAGCGTCGAAGTCAAAATTTTGATTGCCCGGATTGCCGACACCATTATCGCCTGAGCCACCTTGAGCTTGCTCAACGCGTCGCGCGGCTACGGCAGTAGAGTCCTGATTGTTTTGCGCTTGTTGCTGGTTGAGCTGTTGCTCTTCATTCTGAACAGTAGCACGGATAAACCCAGCGTTCGCAGCGCCGACTCCCGCAATTTCAGTCATAATTTCCCCCGCATTCAGCGAGCGTTAACGTTCAATTCTGGCCATGAGAGCTTAAGAGGGAATTGTATCTGGAGTCAATGCGACTCGGTGAGGTTGTCCTCGAGGCGTCAACGGATGGCTAGATATACTGGGAATAGCGCCTCGTGGTCTCATTCCGGGCTAATCGCCGGCGCGTGGGTCTAAGGCATCCTGTAATCCATCACCAAGGAAGTTGAAGGCGATGACAGTGACAAAAATCATTAATCCCGGCCAAGTCGCTAGCGCCGGTGTCGACCAAATTAGGTCCTGTGCGTTGCTCAGCATATTGCCCCAACTAGCGACGGGCGGCTGAATGCCGAGGCCAAGGAAGCTGAGCACGGATTCAAACAATATGATGTTCCCGACCGAAAGCGTCGTCGCGACGATGATGGGGGAGACCACATTCGGCAATATATGGGTGACGAGTATTCGATCCGTGCGGGCACCCAGGGCAATGGCGGCGCGTACAAATTCACATTTCCGCATCGATAATGTTTCCGCGCGAACCAATCGGGCGACGGTGGTCCAGCCGACGAGGGAAACAATAATGACGATCCGATAAAGGCTGGTATCCTCTGAATTCGCCATCCCTTCCGGCAGTCCTAGTTTTTCAAGGTCGATGGCCGCGAGGACGATCAATAGGGGCAGGAGGGGGAGGGCAATGACACTATCGGTCATCCGCATTAGCAAGGCATCCAAACGGCCGCCAAAATATCCCGCTAGAATACCGATCGTAGTGCCGATAATGGCGGAAAAGAACGCGGCAATGAGGCCGACCGCCAGAGATATGCGTCCGCCATAAAGCAAGCGCGCGAGATGATCGCGCCCGATTTCGTCCGTGCCCAGCGGATGCGCCAAGGACGGTCCTTGCAGGCGTTGGTATAGGTCGGCGGTGAAGGCATCGACACCAAACCAAGATTCGATCAAGGGGGCCGCCACTGCCATCGCGCACAGAACGAGCAGGACGATTAGGCTGGCGACCGCCAGTTTATGGCGCAGAAACCGTCGCCAGGTGCGCGCAAGTACACTTTGGCTGAGAGGAGTGGAGGAGAGGCTCATGTCTCTTCCTCCTTCGTCAGATTGACGCGCGGATCGAGCCAAGCGTAGCAGATATCCGCCAGGAAATTGCCGAGCAAAGTGAAACCGGTCGCGAACAAGAGCCCAACCAGAGCGAGGTTGAAGTCATTCCCCATGATCGCGTCGAAGATGGTTTTACCCATTCCCCGCCAGCTGAACATCGTCTCGGTGATTAAGGCGCCGGAGAATAGGCCTCCAAAACTTAGGGCGACAACGGTGACCAGCGGTGTGAGCGCGTTTTGCAATGCGTGTCCGATGACGACCCGTGTTTCGGTAACGCCTTTAGCGCGGGCTGTGCGGACATAGTCCTGGCGCAATGTCTGCAGCATGCTGGCCCGCATGAAACGGGTAAAACCGCCGACGGAATGAATGGTCAGCGTGAGGACCGGGAGGATCATGTATTGAATACGGTCCCAAATCCCGTCGTCGCCGACGGTCTCCATACCGCCTGCCGGCAGCCATCCGAGGGTCACGGCGAAGAGCAGGATAAACAAGAGGGCAAGCCAGAAGGGCGGCAGGGAGATGCCCGCGAAACAGAACATGTTCACGGCGTAATCGACCCGGGAGTAAGGTTTGAGCGCGGCATAGACGCCGAGCGGAATGGCGATGACGAGGGAGAGTAGAAGGCTGATCCCAAGCAATAGAACCGTATTGCCGAGGCGCGGGATCAGAATCTCCAAAACCGGCTTCGTGTGGACCCGACTGTATCCGAGGTCTCCGCCGAGCGCTGCGCTCAACCAATTGAAGTAGCGCTCGACGATGGGCCGGTCGAGACCGTAGAGCGCCTTGAGCCGCGCCGCGTCGTCGGGCGTCAGCTTCGGGTCGGCGTTGATCATCAGGTCGATGGGGTCGCCCGGCATCAAGCCGATCAAGCAGTAGATGACGAAGGACATCACGGCGAGGACGGCGATGGCTTCGAATAAGCGGCGCGCTAGAAAGCGTATCATCCGTGCGCCGTCATGAACCGGGCCGCCCTTCGGCGAACCAGTCCTCCACCCACAAGGTTGTACTATATTGATGGCCGGTCGGACGGATACCCTTCAGCCATTTCGGCAAGATGAACGGTGTGGCTCGGAAATACAGCGGCAGGACCGGCAATTCGTTGGAGTAGATCGTCTGTAGGTGGTTCCAGAGCGCTTGATTGGCCTTCGGCTCGCAAACAACCTCGACATCGTCGAGGACCTTATCGAGTTCAGGGTTGCTGTATCCGGGATAGTTCTGCCCGGACCAGCCGTTGGCGTCTGTCGGAATGCTCTCGGAATGCAGGGATGTACGCGGGACGTTGCGCGGTGCGGAGAGCCAGGCGTACATTGCCAGGCCTTGGAATTTCCGTTTCGTCACTGTCTCGCCGAAATAGACGCGTGGTGGCTCATTCCGGATGCGAACGTCGATGCCGACCTTACGCCATTGGCTCTGCAAAACCTGTTGGATCAGTTCGCGCGTCTTGTTGCCGGCGGTCGTCATGAAGGCAAAACGTAGCGGGGAGCCATCTGCGTTCCGCCGTATATCGCGGCTTCCCTCACGCTTCCATCCGGCACTGTCGAGCAGCCCGCTCGCCTTGTCAGGGGCGAAAGTGTATTTCGGAATGTTTGGGTTGTAGACACGATCCAGCGGATTGGTTTGTCCGTGTGCCACCGGCTGGTGGCCGCCGAACAAAATCTTACTGATAGCTTCGCGGTCGGCCGCGGGGGGGAGCGCCCGGCGCACGGGTCGGGCCTTGAGGGTCGGCATGTCGAGATTGACGTCGATATGCTCGTAAATCAGTCCCGGTTTGTAACTAAATTCATAGCGGCCTTCGGCGCGTTTCTCGAACGCCATTGCTTGGTCGACCGAGAGGCCCAATTCGCCCGCGATATAGTCGATGCCGCCGGAGAGTAGGCTCGCCGTCATCGCTGCGGTATTGTCGATGGCCTTCACGATGATGCGGTCGAAATAGGGCTGTTTTCCCCACCAACGTGGGTTGCGATCGAAGATTACATGAGCGCCGGAGACGACTTCGCTGACCCGGTAGGGGCCGAACCAAAGGCCGGGATTGGCGGTGTCGCGTTCATAGGCGCTGCGATTGCGGTATTCGCGCGGCTCGGCAAAGTTTTTGCGGTCGATATGGGCGGGCAGCAACTCGAACCCATTAATCCCCGCGTAATCGCAGGTCCGCTTGTTGACGTGCATCGTGAACGTTTTGTCGTCATGGGTGTCGATCTTGGTGATGCGGCGAAACGTCTCCGCATCGCCGACGCCGGAAAGCTTATGCTTACCCACTTCCCACGTGAACAGGACGTCTTTCGTGGTGATCGGCGTGCCGTCGCCCCAGACTGCCTTTTGGTCGAGGCTATAGGTCACGGCGATGCCCGGTTTTCCGTCAGCGGTGAGCTCGTAAACCGCGGAGCCGTCGGCAAGGTCGGGCAACGCTTCGCAAAGCAGGCAAATCAGGTTCCAGTCCTGGTCGTAGACCGTGATCGGCCGCCGCGCGAGGGCCAGCATATAGGATTTGGCCAACATGCTGTTGATGAGCGGATTGAAGTTCGACGGGAACTGGCTGATCCCGATGACAAGCTCTTTCTCCGCCGCCCGCAGAGGCGGGGACAACAGCATCAGGCAGAATGCGAGCGCAAGAAAGAATAACCGCATGGAAATTAATTAGCATGGAAGCCGGTTCGACGGGACATAATAGTTACTGAAAGAGCCGCGAAACCGAAAGCCCATAAGCGAGGACCACACATGATCAGACGCGTATCGATTTTGACCCGCAAACCGGAACTGACCCATGAGGAATTCGTCGATCATTGGGAGAACGTCCACGGTCCCCTGGCGCTTAAGGTTCCCCGGATTCGCCGGTACGTTCAAAGCCATATCACCGGCCAGCATTTCCGCCCCGATATTCCTGCGCAAATTGACGATGTCGATGGCATCGCCGAGCTGTGGTATGACAGTCTCGAGGACTTAGAGGCGTCGAGCGCGTCACCGGAGGCCAAGGCGCTCTATGCGGATGGCGCACTAATTATTGGTAAAATAAGAACGTTTATTATTGATGAAAAAGAAATAATTGGATGAATTTTTATTCAAAGGGAAAGTGATATATGAGTAATGATTCAAATATTACTGTATTAGGCGCGGGAATAGTTGGAATTTGTACCGCGCTGTCATTAACGGAACGTGGCTTTAAGGTCACGTTAATTGACCGAAATCCCCCGGCGGAGGGCGCCAGTTATGGAAATGCGGGTTCATTATCGCCATGGGCTTGCGTCCCGCAATCGATGCCCGGGCTTTGGAAAAGCGTGCCGCAATGGGTGCTCGACCCGGAAGGGCCGATTGCGCTGCGATTGGGTTACGCGGCGACCTTCCTGCCGTGGGCGGTGAAGTTTCTGCGTTCGGGCAAGGTCGATGGTTTGGATGTCATCGCCGACGCCATGATGTCGTTGACCCGCCCAACGGTCGACCTGTACCGCCATCATCTGTCCGGGACCGGACGCGAGAATTTGGTGAAGGATTCGGTTTATGTCCACGTCTATCGCAAGGCCGAGGACGCGGACCTTTCGCAATTGGCCTGGCGGATGCGCCGCGACCGCCAAGTGCCGGTCGAGGTCGTGAAAGGAGAGGCGTTGCGTGAGGTCGAACCAGCGCTGTCGACGGATTATGAAGCGGCCGTGTTGATCAAGGAGCAGGCGCGCGCACTCGATCCTGGGCGGATCGGCAAGACCTTGGCGGAGAAGGCGCAATCGATGGGCGTTGAATTTAAGCAATGCCGTATTGACCGGCTGATCCCGAAGGGCGGAGGAGCCTGGGAAATCGAGACCGATGGCGGCACGTTGGAGGCAAATCGCATCGTGCTCGCCATGGGGGCATGGTCTGGGAAATTGTTGAGCGACCTCGGTGTGAAAGTCGCGCTGGAGGCGGAGCGTGGGTACCACTTGGTTTTTAAGAACCCAGGCGTGCAATTGAACAACGCGATTATGAATGTAGAAGCGAAATTCGTCGCGAGTTCCATGAATGCCGGGGTGCGCTGCGCGGGCACGGCGGAGTTTGCAGGCGTCGATGCCGCGCCGGATTATCGCCGTGCGTTGGTGTTCGGCAAAATGGCGAAACGCATGTTTCCCGACCTCAATGTCGAGGACACAGAGGAGTGGATGGGCCCGCGCCCGTCGACACCGGATTCGGTGCCGTTCTTGGGAGAGATCTCCGGATTCGAGAACCTATACGCGGCTTTCGGTCATGGCCATACCGGTATGACCATGGGACCGAAGACGGGAGAAGTGATTGCATCCTTGATCGCGGGGGAGGCGCCGGGCATCGATATGCATCCTTATCGTCTCGATCGGTTCTAAGGCGTGATCGAGAGCATCAGTGCCATAACTTTCGCCACTCATGACATGGCGCGGGCTGTGGCGTTCTATCGCGATCTGGGATTCGTTCTGAAATACGGCGATGAAGAATCCACTTTCACCAGCTTTTATGCGGGATCGGGATTTGTGAACCTAACGCTGCAACCGGAGGAACGGCAGTGGTCGTGGTGGGGACGCTCGATTTTCCATGTCGCCGATGTGGACGCAGTGCACCGCCGGGCGCTCGATGCAGGATACACCGCAGATACTGCGCCTAGGGACGCCTCCTGGGGTGAGCGGTATTTTCACATCACCGACCCAGACGGCCACGAACTTAGTTTTGCGCGCTTACTAGAGGATTGAGTGTCGATGCCTCTTGTCTCGCCACCTCTGCTCAGTTAACTCGCAGGTTGGTTTTATTCGATGGAAATTCCTATGTCGGAAGCGTCTCGTAAGCGTGTGATCTTCGAAGGATGGCGGTTCATCCCGCATTCGAGCGCGATTGTGCTGCAATCCTATTGCCTGGCGGCCGCGCGGCGCCCGGATTTGGAGATAAAAGTGCGGGAATTGCCGTTCAACGGACCTTGGTCGCGTATCGGCGGTATGTTTCCGGAGGCTCTCGACCGTATCCTACAGAACCTGCCCGTCGCGGGGGAAGACGAAGAGGCGGAGGCCGTGATACGGATCGGCTCGCCGATCGATCTCACTTCGGCACCGGGCGCGGCCCGCACTTATGTAATGGCGGCGCACGGGGCAGGATCGACAGTAAACGTGCCGATTGCCGGGGGTATGTCTGTCACCGATGCATTAACTGCCAATCTGGCGACGACCTTGTTGGCACCTTCGGCCTTCGCGCGATTGGGATTGGTGACGCAAGGTGTGCCCGAGGATCGGATCGCGGTCGTCCCGCGCGGCATCGACCCCGGTTTCTTCCGGCCGCCATCAGAATCTGAACGAGATAATTTGCGTGAACGGTTCGGGTGGAGCGACGAGTTCGTCTTCCTGAATGTCAGCGCGATGACGGACAACAAGGGCATCGACCGCTTGATCCGCGCTTTCGCGGCGGTTGTGGCGCATTATCCGCAGGCGCGATTGGTCTTGAAGGGTGTCGACTCGATCTATCGTTCGAAGGACCGGTTCACCGGTATCATGCGGCAATTATCGCCCGAGATGGCGGCGATGGTGGAACCGCGGATCACTTATATCGGTGGCAATTATAAGCTCGTCGACATGACCCGTTTGTATCAATGCGCCGATGTGCTCGTGGCTCCCTACCTTTCTGAGGCTTTCTGTTCCCCGGCGTTGGAAGCGGCAGCCTGCGGTTTGCCGTCGATTTGCACCCAAGGGGGGCCGACGGAAGAAACAACTTCCGATGAGTTCTCGCTGCGCATCGCCGCCCAATGGGACCCGCAGTCGCGCATACTTTCGCCCGATGAAAACCATCTGGCACAGAATATGGCGTTTATCGTCACCAATCCGGCCTGGCTGGAACGCGCCAGTATCGTTGCTGCGGATTTCGCATCGCGACGCTTTACCTGGGATCAACCGGCGGAGCGACCGTTGCAGTTCATTGGCGT
>CAXAGK010000156.1:0-8010 GCA_963968305.1 uncultured Rickettsiales bacterium
CCGGAAAACCCACCGAGCTTTCCGCCCGAGGCCACGACCCGGTGGCAAGGGACGATGATCGGGATTGGATTGGCGCCGCAGGCTTGGCCGACGGCCTGTGACGCGCTACCGAGTTCTTTTGCCAATTCGCCATAGGTTCGCATTTCTCCGTAAGGAATGGCGATCATGCATCGGCGTATTCGCGATTGGAAATCGGAGAATGCCGGGGTGAGCGGGAGGTCGAAGGAAAATCGTGCGGCGGCGGCGTATTCGCGAAGTTGGCGTGCTGTCTCGGCCATGATGGGATTGCCTCCATCGAAATCATCCTCACCTGGTTCGAATTTAACACGGGTGACGAAACCCTCTTTGACGGTGAAGGAGATCGGTCCGAAGGGACTATCGATGGTTCCGGTGTTCATGGCGTTGGGCGGATGGCTAGGAAGGTAGTTAGGTCTTCCGGCGTTGTCATCGGGAGGCTACAGACCGGGCCTTCGCAAATGTAGGCGGTGGGTTTACCGTTGATTTGATCTTTGCCCGTGGCCGGGTGACCGTCAGGCAAATGTTGAGCCGTTGCGATAACATTTAGAATGCGGTCCGGCAGAGAATGATTTTCGAGTGCGTCCAAAAGTGCGGTTGTGTCTGAATTCGCACGATCGCCAATGATGACGATTTGCAGGCCCCGGTTCAGCAATTCGTTTGAGTTCAGCAGGGTTGAAAGGGGGAAGAAGTTGCGGGCGACTTCTCCGGCAAACGTTTTGACGATTCTCTCCGCGCGGATGCGATAGGATTCGTCTCCGGTGAGATAATACATTCGAGCGAAAACGCCGACTAATGTACCGTTTCCTGAGGGAGTGGCGTTGTCGTTGGCGTTTTTGGTGCGGGTTATGAGGTTCGGGGTATCGTTGGCTGCGAAGAAATAGCCGCCGTTTTCATCGATATAATAGGCGTCGATTTGTTCGGTGAGGTTGCTGGTATCGTCGAGATATCGGGAGTTTCCGGTGCTTTCATAAAGAGCTACTGCTGCGCGTGCCATATTAGCATAATCGTCCAGGGTTGCTGGATGGCGTGCTTCGCCAGCGCACCAGCTGTGCATCATCCGGTCATTGGCGGTCATGTTTGTTTGCACGAATTTATAGGCGGCTTGCGCAATGGTAAGCCAGTCGGGGCGCGTGAATGTTTGGCTAGCAAAGGCGAGTGCGGCGATGATTAATCCGTTCCAATCAGCCAAGACCTTATCGTCTTTTGCGGGCCGGATGCGTTTATCCCGTTCAGCGAGCAAAATTCCCCTGCATTTGGCCATGCGAGCTTCCGTTTCAATGTCCAGGTTTGGCATTGTATGGAGGCGGTTCAGGATTGTTTTTTCTTCCCAATTGCCGTGGTCGTCGACGTCATAGATGCGGCTAAATTCTGTGGCGTCTTCGCCGAGGAGGCGGGAAACGTCTGCTACGCTCCAGACGTAGAATTTTCCTTCTTCGCCCTCGCTATCTGCGTCGAGACTGCTGGCGATACCACCGCCGTCTTCGATCATTTCCGCTTTAAGCCATTCAACCGTTTCATCTATTCGGTGTTCGTAAAGTGGTGATTTCGTTTCCTGCCAAACAAGAGTGAGAAGATCGATCAGCTCCGCGTTGTCGTAGAGCATTTTTTCGAAATGCGGGGTGAGCCACTTCTCGTCGACCGAGTATCGCGAGAAACCACCGCGCAGGTGATCATAAATACCGCCTTGGCAGATATTATCGAGGCTGACAGTGACGGCGTTTTTAAAGGCCTCGTCGCCGGTGCGTTGCCAGGCGCGCCAAAGTTGTTCGAAGATGCCGGTTTGAGGAAATTTTGGCGCACCTTTGAGGCCACCTCGGGTCATGTCTATTTCGTTTAGCAAACGGCGTGCGACTTGATCTGTAATTTCAGCGGAAATGCCGGCTCCCGCTTGGGGTTGGGAGAGTTGTGCCAATCCCTCCTTGAGGGCATCGGCATTTTTTTGAACCCTTTGTGGGTCGCTGGCAAATGTTGTGGAGACGGCGTTTAAAACATCGCTGAATCCTGGCCGGCCATATCGGGCGGTGGATGGAAAATAGGTGCCACCCCAAAAGGGCTGGGCGTCTGGCGTGAGGAACATCGTTAGCGGCCAACCGCCTTGCTCGCCCATCATGGAAAGTGCGGATTGATATATGGTGTCGATATCGGGGCGTTCCTCTCGGTCGACCTTAATATTGATCATGAGGTCGTTCATGATTGTGGAAATAGCGGGGTCTTCGAAACTCTCATGGGCCATGACGTGGCACCAATGACAGGCGGCGTAACCGACTGATAGGAGAATGGGCTTGTTTTCCTTCCGGGCGCGCTCGAATGCGGCGTCGCCCCATGCTGTCCAATGCACCGGATTATTTTTGTGTTGGAGCAAGTAGGGACTGGTTTCGCGGTGGAGTTCGTTTTGGGACATAAAGTGTTTTCCGGCGGCGGCGTTGCGGGTAATTCGCAGCTTCTATACCTTGCGGTTAAGAGCCAGGGGCACAACCCCCTTTTCGAGGACGAATTAATGAAAATAACGATGAATATTGAATGTTCGCCTGAGGAAGCTCGGCGGTTCCTCGGTCTACCTGATGTAGCGCCGATGCAGGAAGAATTGTTGAATGTTTATCGGGACCGGATGATGGAAAGTATTTCGACATTAGATCCCGAAGCCATGATAAAGAACTGGATGTCTGGCAGCGGCAGCGGGATGGAGGAAATGCAGAAAGCGTTTTGGTCTCAGTTTGGCTCCCAATTTGGTACTGGATCGGCTCGGAATACCGAATAGCGCGGATGATTTTTTGATGAGTGCTACGATTTATGCCCTCTCGTCTGGAGCGGGGCGTGCAGGTGTAGCGGTGGTGCGGGTGTCCGGCCCGCGTGCTGGTGACGTCTTGGAGGAGCTTTCCGGTGATGCGTTACCGGCTCCTCGTATAGTACGGCTTTGCCGGGTACGTTCGCCGAATACCGAAGAAATTTTAGATGAAGGCCTTTCGGTGTGGTTCCCGGCGCCTCGCAGTTTTACCGGTGAGGACATCGTAGAGTTTCATATTCATGGTGGTTTGGCGGTGGTCGCTTCCGTGTTGCGTGCAATAGGGGAGTGCGGTGGAACCCGGCTGGCTGAGCCTGGTGAGTTTACAAAACGGGCCTTTCTTAATAACAAAATGGATCTCACTGTGGCGGAAGGTCTGGCGGATTTAATTGACGCCGAGACTGAGGCGCAACGTAGGCAGGCACGGCGTCAGGCCTCGGGTGTTTTGGGCGAGTTGTATGGGTCTTGGCGGGCACGTTTGATGCGCGGTCTCGCCTATGTTGAGGCCGCCATAGATTTTCCGGATGAGGAGTTACCAGAGAGTATCTTATCGGATGCCCAATCCGGTATTTTGGGGTTGGAGCTGGAGCTTACACAACATCTTGATGATGGCAAACTGGGAGAACGTCTTCGGTCGGGCATTGAGGTAGCCATATTAGGTCCGCCGAACGCCGGTAAGTCGAGTTTAATGAATGCGTTGGCGGGGCGGGACGCGGCCATTGTGTCGGAGACGGCCGGCACGACTCGGGATGTTATTGAGGTAAGGCTGGATTTGGCTGGATTTCCGGTTGTTTTATCGGATACCGCAGGTCTCCGGGAGGTCGAGGAGGGAGTTGAGGCTGAAGGAATTCGGCGTGCGCGGGAGCGGGGAAGGTCAGCTGATATTAGAGTGGTTGTATTGGATGCCTCAACTGGTTCGATTGTTGGGGAATCCTTATACGGCGCGGAGGATTCCTTTATCATTCTCAATAAGATAGACATTGGTCGTTGCGATGTATTACCCGTTGAGGGTGACCTTGGGATCTTTCGTTTATCCGTGCGCACAGGGGAGGGAATTGCGGATTTTATATTGGCGTTAACCGAGGCCGTTAGAAACCGGTACGATGGTGGTGATGCTCCAGTGATTACCCGGGCACGTCATCGGGAAGCGGTGGCTGAATGTCTTGAATCGCTCCAGCGGGCGAAAACAGCGCGACTTCCGGAGTTAGTGGCAGAAGACTTACGGCTTGGCATGCGGGCGTTGGGGCGAATTACAGGGACATTTGATGTGGAGGATTTGCTCGATATCGTGTTTCGTGATTTCTGTATCGGCAAATGATGTTTCACGTGAAACAAATGCATAGGTATCAGGGAAAGGTCGGCAATATAGCATTCTCTTCCTTGTCACCGGAAGTCCCAGTCTCTAAGTTCCGCCAATGAGTGAACTCCAAAGAACAGCTTGGGATGTCATTGTCATCGGCGGCGGTCACGCTGGTTCGGAGGCCGCAGCCGCTGCTGCGCGGTTTGGCGCGGCGACACTCATGGTAACCCATAAGCTCGAGACCATTGGAGAGATGTCTTGTAATCCCGCGATCGGCGGGCTTGCAAAAGGGCACCTTGTGCGGGAGATCGATGCGCTTGATGGGTTGATGGGGCGCGTCATCGACGCTGCCGGCATCCAATTTCGATTGTTGAATCGGTCGAAGGGGCCGGCGGTACAGGGTCCGCGTGCGCAGGCTGATCGAAAATTGTATCGCAATGCCATGCAAGTTTTGTTGCGGTCGGAAGAGAACTTGGATCTTATGGCGGCGGAAGTGGACGATCTCGTTCTTGATCGGGGGGGGCGTGTTTGCGGTGTCGTGTCGGCCGATGGTCGTACATTAACGGCTGGCCGGGTCATCCTAACCACCGGCACGTTTTTGCGCGGCCTTATTCATATTGGTGAGCAGAAGATTCCGGCGGGCCGAGTTGGTGACGAAGCATCTTACGGTCTTTCTCAAACGTTGGAACGTGCCGGGTTTTTACTGGGGCGCTTGAAGACGGGTACACCGCCCCGACTAGATGGGCGGACGATAGATTGGCAGAGCCTGGATGAGCAAAAGGGTGACGATCCGCCGGTGTCGTTCTCCTATCTAACCGATAAAATTACGACACCGCAGATTTCCTGTCACATAACGGGCACAACCCCGTTGGGCCATGAGGTCATTCGGGAAAACTTGATACGGTCCCCCATGTATTCAGGTCAGATTGAATCCACGGGCCCTCGATACTGCCCATCTATCGAGGATAAAGTCGTGCGTTTCGCGGACCGGCAATCGCACCAAATCTTCTTGGAGCCCGAAGGATTAGACGATCATACGGTCTACCCGAACGGTATTTCAACTTCCTTGCCGGAGGAGGTTCAACGGGCGCTGCTTGAAACAATCCCTGGATTGGAGCGCGCGACCATTCTGCGGCCCGGCTATGCTATAGAATATGATTATGTTGATCCGCGTGAATTACGTTGGAGCCTCGAGACGAAACGTATTCCAGGGCTTTATTTGGCTGGACAGATCAACGGTACGACAGGGTATGAAGAAGCGGCCGCACAAGGGTTGATGGCCGGTCTGAATGCAGCTCGCGCCGCGTCGGGCACTGAGCCGCTGATTTTGGATCGTGCGGATGCGTATATTGGCGTGATGATCGATGATCTCGTTACCAAAGGAACTAACGAGCCCTACCGAATGTTTACCTCGCGCGCCGAATACCGATTGCGCCTCCGAGCGGATAACGCGGATCAGCGCCTGACATCAATTGGATTATCGGCTGGATGCGTGAGTTCGGAACGGGAAAAGGTTTGGCGCGCTAAGGAAGTGGCGCTTGGAGCGGCGCGTGCGCTTGTGGCGTCTAAAAGTGCAAGCCCCAACGAGTTGGCAAGGCATGGCATCGACGTGAGCCTCAATGGTGTAAGCCGTTCGGCATTTGATTTGTTGGCGATGCCAGATGTTTCCGTTGATCGGCTCGCTGGCATTTGGCCTAGGTTGGCTGGAATGGCCTCAGAGATTTCGGAGCAATTAGAGATCGATGCCCTTTATGCGGGCTATCTCGCGCGCCAGGAAGCGGATGTTTCGGCTTATCGCCGCGACGAGGCACTACCACTTCCGGATAGCCTCGATTATCGATCAATCGGCGGGTTGTCGACGGAAGTGTGTGAGAAGCTAAGGGTCTCGCAACCGGCAACCCTAGGGGCAGCGTCCCGTATTTCTGGGGTGACCCCAGCGGCGATTGTCGCTATTCTCCGTTATGTGAAACGCGGGGTTGCTGAGGTCGGTGACTGAGTATTTGACGGCTGAGCAAGTTGGCGTGCAACTCGGTGTTTCACGTGAAACACTGGAGCGACTCAAAATCTATGTCGAGCTTTTACTGAAATGGCAACGTGCAATCAACCTCATTGGACCGGGAACGATCGCCGACGTCTGGGGCCGCCATGTGCTCGACTGCGGACAATTGATGCCTCACATTCCCAAGGACAAAGCGCCCATTGTCGATATTGGTTCGGGCGCGGGTCTGCCGGGTCTTATCTTGGCGATCATGGGTGTACCCGATATCACGCTAGTGGAGTCCGATTCGCGGAAATGCAGCTTCTTACGCGAAGCGGCCCGAGTGACGAAAACACCTGTCGAGATCGTGGAATCACGAGTGGAACATCTCGAAAATATGGCAGCTGGGGTTATAACAGCGCGCGCTTTAGCGCCGCTCACCAAACTGACTAAATTATCACAATCAGTTACTACACCGAACACAATTTATTTATTCCTTAAAGGAAAAGATTTGAAAAACGAATTGACCCACTTAAAAAATAATTGGACAATGAAATTGGAAGTTCATCCGAGTGTGACCAATCCGGATGGATCCATTCTCAAAATGGAGTCCGTTGCCCGTGTCATTGCCGCTCATGATTGAAGCCGAAACGCCAATGATGGTGCCCGCCATGCGCCAAACCCGTATAATCGCGGTTGCCAATCAGAAGGGTGGTGTCGGCAAGACAACGACAGCCGTCAATTTAGCGACTGCCTTGGCTGCCAACGAGTTGCGCGTGTTGTTGATTGATATCGATGCGCAGGGAAACGCCAGCACTGGGTTGGATCTGACGCAGCGGGAGGATCGTCCGACCGTCTACGATTTGTTGGTCAACGATACACCGGCCGCCGACGCAATTGTCGAAACCATCGTCCCGGGATTAGGGCTGATACCCGCATCGGTTCATCTGGCGGGCGCGGAACTCGAACTCCTGGACGCCGAGAACCGCGAGTTTCGCTTGTCCGCTGCGCTCGAGGGGCTGAACGACGATTATGATTATATCCTGATCGACTGCCCGCCCGCGTTGGGTCTGTTGACGTTGAATGCGCTGTGCGCCGCCGATTCAGTTTTGGTGCCATTGCAATGCGAATTTTATGCCTTGGAGGGATTGAGCCATCTCGTGCGTACCGTTGAACGGGTTCGTCACAGCTTTAACCCTGAGCTTGAAATACAAGGTGTCGTTCTGACCATGTACGATCGCCGGAATAATTTGTCGGACATGGTGGCGGCGGACGTTCGAGAGCATTTCGGCGATAAGGTCTATAAGACGGTAATTCCGCGGAATGTTCGTATTTCCGAAGCACCGTCTTTCGGAAAACCGGTGCTGTTATACGATTGGCGTTGTGCCGGCAGCCGAGCCTACATTCATTTGGCCCGTGAAATACTGAAGCGTGAGCGGGAGCTCGATGTATGATGACGCAACAAGGCAAACGTAAATCTTTGGGACGTGGGCTCTCGGCCTTACTCGGCGACGATTTGCCGGAGGAAAGCCCGACAGCGGTCGGCCAAAGCGACGGTCGGACCCTTCCGGTCGAATATCTTCAAACCGGTGCATTCCAACCGCGCCGCCATTTTGATCCAGATGCACTCCAGGCACTCGCCCAATCGGTGAGAGAAAAGGGTGTCCTAGAGCCAATTTTAGTGCGCCGGCTGGACGACCAACAAGATCGATACGAAATCATTGCGGGTGAGCGCCGTTGGCGGGCCGCACAAACGGCCGGCCTCCACGATGTGCCGGTAATCGTTAAGGAACTCGACGATCAAGAAGCGCTCGAAATTGCGCTAATCGAAAACCTACAACGCGAAGACCTTACCGCCATTGAGGAAGCCGAAGGCTATCGACGCCTGATGGATCAATTCGCGCGCACCCAAGAAGATTTGGCGCGTGAGAT
>CAXAGK010000157.1:0-7978 GCA_963968305.1 uncultured Rickettsiales bacterium
ACGATCAGACCCGCGCCCGACAAGGTAAAGCAACGGTCGACGGCGAGGCGGAAGTTGCCGCTGCCCCGGCGGTCTGGAATTTCCCCGGCGACGGCGGCCAAGTGATCACGCAGTGCCGGAACACCCTCGCCGGTAATGCCGGAGACCGGGAAGATTTCGGCCCCTTCCAACGTTGTGCCGTCGACCAAAATTTGGATCAGTTCTTTCGCTTCCTCGACGCGTTCCGGATCGATCCGGTCGACCTTGGTCAGTGCGATACATCCTTTGTCCACACCGAGGAGATCGAGAATAGCCAAATGTTCTTCGGTTTGGGGCATTGGGCCGTCATCGGCGGCAACGATCAGCATTGCATAGTCGACACCGCTGACACCGGCTAGCATGTTGCGCACGAACCGCTCGTGGCCGGGGACATCGATAAAGCCGCTAACCGCGCCGTCACCGAGGTCCGTATAGGCGAAACCAAGATCGATAGACATGCCGCGTGCACGCTCTTCCGGCAAGCGGTCGGTCTCGCCGCCAGTCAGTGCCTTTACCAGGACTGTCTTGCCGTGATCGATATGACCTGCGGTCGCGATGATCATGATGGGGGCCGCGACAGATCGGAGATTTGCCTCAGAAATTCGTCCTCGTCCTCCAAGCATCGAAGGTCGAGCAGCATACGGTCGTCCTCGATCCGTCCGATAATTGGCATCGCAAGACCCCTCATGTCATAGGCAAGGCGCTTTAAAGCACTGCCAATACCGCGTTTACCGCCCATAATAGGGGAGAGCGCAATGGCCGCGCTCGGCAGCGCCTCGACCGGCAGGGCGCCACTGCCGATCTGGCTCATGCAATTGGTGATGTCGACATTGGCCCGTCCTTGAAGGGCATTCCGTAATGCCGGAGCCACCCGCTCCGCTTGAATGCGAATATTATCCTGCTTGCGCGACAGTAGCCGAATTGAGGGAACTTCCGCAGCCAGCTTATCGGGGTTCTCATAAAAGCTGAGCACGGCATCGAGTGCCGCCAACGTCATCTTGTCGCATCGAATCGCGCGTTTAAGCGGGTTCTTCTTAAGTCGCTTGATCAGCTCCGCCTTCCCCACGATGAGGCCCGCTTGCGGTCCCCCGAGTAACTTATCGCCGCTGAAGGTGACGAGATCGACGCCGTCGGCGAGGGTTTCCATCGGTGTCCGCTCATGAGGGAGGCCGAATTGCGCCATATCGGTGAGGGCACCGCTGCCGAGGTCAACGGTCATCGGCAGGTCGTGCTCATGGGCTAGATTGGCGAGATCGCGCTCCGATACTTCCGCCGTGAAGCCTTGTATCTCGTAGTTGCTGGTATGGACTTTCATCAGCAATCCCGTGCGGGGACTGATAGCTTCGGCGTAATCCTTCAAATGGGTGCGGTTGGTGGTTCCAACCTCGACAAGCTTCGAGCCGGAGCGGGACATGATGTCGGGAATGCGGAATGCACCGCCGATTTCCACCAACTCGCCGCGCGAGACCGGGACTTCCTTGCGGTTGGCCAGTGAGTTGAGTAGCAGCATTACCGCAGCGGCGTTGTTGTTCACGATGGTCGCCGCTTCCGCACCGGTCAGGCGGCACAGCCGTTCCTCGACGATGGCGTCGCGATCCCCGCGCCGCCCGGTCTTTAGGTCGAATTCCAGGTTCGAGGCGCCGCGCGCGGTCAGCGCGATGGCGTCTATGGCTGCTTGTGGGAGCGGCGCGCGGCCGAGATTGGTGTGCAGCACGGTGCCTGTCAGGTTGAAGACAGGGCGTAATCCGGGTGCGGCCCGTTCGATAAGCGCGCTTTCGATTGCCGCGCCAAGGTTGTCCTCGTCGGTTTGCGTATTACGATTATCGCGCAATTCCTCGCGGTACCTCGCTAGAACCATGCGGGTGACATCGGTCGTCGCGCCACGACCGTAGCGTTCGATCAGCGAGGCCACGTGGGGCCATCGAAGAACGGCGTCGACAGACGGTAGGCGCGCCGAAGCGTTATCGTTGTTTGAGCTCATGAAAAACGTTCCCGAGGATTGTCTACAAGCTAGGACTCGGCTTGGGAGGCGTCAACGGTATAACAAATCACTCTGAGATGGTTACCCCGTTTCTAGCGGTGGGTGCGATTGTGCTTGCGGCTATTTTGGCCGTCGGACCTGTCGTTGCTGTGTCAAAGCTGTTTTAAAGCTGATCAAAAATGGGTTCCCCGGCAGGAGCACCTGGACCCAGTTCGGGCGCGTTCGAGGCGAAATTAACCAGGCTCCAGATAACGCATACGAGTTCCGTGAAACTCCTCCATTTGATCCAAGATGGGCTTTAACGACGCATATGCACCGTCAAATTTCTGCGACCTTCGAGCCAAGTTTGTCTTCGGTTGAGGAAAGTACTTGTATTTAATTTAATGGTAAACCGAATAGTTTATCGTTAAATTAAAATGAGGCCGCTATGTCTACAAGCCGACGTACGCTCTTAATTAATGGCGGAGCCGCGGCAATGGTATTGACCGCAGGTGGTGGAAGTTTCCTGCTGACGCGCCGACCCAATGCAGCACTCATACCTTGGTAGGTCGCATCCCAGATGTTCGCTGATCCGAGGCTCCAGGCATTGTCTTATGCGATCCTGGCACCCAATCCGCACAATCGCCAACCTTGGCTCGCCGAACTCCGTGGCGAGCATGAGCTCGTGTTGTATTGCGACCTCGACCGGACGCTTCCGGAAACCGATCCCGACGGCAGGCAAATTGTGATCGGTCTTGGCTGTTTCTTGGAGCTGTTGCGTCTGGCGGCAAGCGAGCAGGGGCAAATCGCCGAAATAGACACCTTTCCAGAGGGCAGTGCGCCGGATCGTCTCACGGCGACGCCGATTACCCGCGTGACCTTTCGGCAGGATCAGGGCGCGCGTCTCGATCCCCTCTTCAAGCAAGTTCTGAAGCGCCGCTACAATAAGGAACCATTCGATCTGCGAAAGCCGGGCGCATCTTCGGATCTCCGCGTCCTGAACAAAGCAGCGAGGATAGGTTCCGGTGTGGCGTCGACGAACGATCCGGCACGGGTTGCCACACTTCGCGACCTTACCTGGTGGGCCATGGAGACGGAATTACGCACTCCCCGGGCGAATCTCGAAAGCGTTCGTCTGATGCGTATCGGCAAAGCTGAAATTGAAGCCAATCCGGATGGCACCGATCTTGGTGGGTCATTTTTGGAGACATTGAGCCTCCTTGGAGGGTTGACGCGGGAGGGTCTTGCCGATCCGAACTCTAAGGCCTTCCAGCAAGGTCTCGATCTTCTTCGTGGGTTAACCGGCACCGCGATGGTGCATATCTGGGTGGTTACAGAAGATAACTCTCGCAATGCTCAACTTACCGCTGGCCGCACTCGGTTGCGTGTCAATTTGAAGGCAACCGAACTCGGTCTCTCGCTCCAGCCTCTCAGCCAAGCGCTACAAGAGTATCGGGAGGTCCAACCCCAATTCGAGGAAACCCACAAACATCTGACGGTGGGCAATGGTCGCCGCATCCAAATGTTTGGCCGTCTCGGTTATGGATTGGAAATCGCCCCGAGCCCGAGATGGCCACTCGGGACACGTCTCCGGAAAGCTTCATGATCAAGCAAAACGATGATCCTGGCATCTTCGCCTTTTTCAACGAGATCGGCATTATTGCGCAGTTGTCGCAAACGTCGCTTGAGCGCAATCTCCCTGATGGTCTCAAGATGGCGCACTTCGTGGTTCTAAATCACTTTGCGCGTCTTGGCGGCGAACAAAGCCCTGCGGAACTGGCGGAAGCGATGCAAGTGACACGCGGTGCGATGACCAACACTGTCCGCAAACTCCAAAACCGCGGCCTGATCGACGTCCAACCCGATCCTCTGGATGGCCGGGCCAAACGCGTACGCCTTACCAATGCGGGACTAGCGGTCCGCAATGAGGCAATCGCGGCGATCGGGCCGATGATGAAAGATATCGAGCGGCAATTCGGCGCTGACGCGTTCGCCGCAGCGTTACCGCTTCTGCAGGCGTTGAGGAAGTTTCTCGATACGGCGCGCAATTCGCCGACCACCTGAGGGGGACACCAAAACGTTCTTCTACCGGCGTCGTGCCTGCACCATGAGCGCAATAATAGTCTCTTCACCGAGCAGCTTGCAGGCTTCCAAGCGATGGAGCCCTTCGATTAAGACAAACCGCTCGCGGCCCTTACGGATCTGGATCGGCGTGATTTGACCTTCTTCGATTATGCTTTCTGCGATTTCCTCGGCCTTGGCGGGATCGAGGGTTTTGCGCCGCGCGGTGGGAATATAGATATCAGCAATCTTCACCGTATGGTTCTGCATTAATAGATTGTCGCTCATATCAGCCCCTCCGAAATATCGGTAATTATACGACCTCGTCGTCGCGTGAGGTGGTCTCTCCATAGCGTTTCAACGCCGGTGGTTTTAGCCCTCGATAGGTTTCTTCCACCCGCTCGTTCACAATGCGGTTTTGTTGCTCGAACAGGCTGTTGCCCTGTAGATCACTCTCGACCAAGAACGGTCCGAAGTTCTCAACTGTCAGCACCCACATGGCTTGCGCAATGCCGAGCTCCTCAAGCCAGTGCACGTCAATATGCTTGATGCCCCGGCCCAGCAGCGCGCCGGTACCGTAGCCGACGGTGGTCAAATAGATCGCATCGTTCGGCACGAAGTGGGTTTTGTAATCCTCCACTGACATCCCACCCTTGCCGATGATCATTTTGCACTTCGACATCTCGAACCATTCGTTCATATACTTCGAAAACCGGAAGCTGGCGGTCGCTGTGACCGCGCCCATCTCATAGCTGCCGTCGTCATGGACGCTCGCTGCGGGCGAGCAATGAAAGTTGACGTTGGAGATAGATTGCAGGGGAACCGGTGGCTCGTCCCGCTCGATTAGGAGCTTGTTGTAAAGGCCCTCGCGGCCGGTATAGAGGACGCCGTCCAGATAGACGACAGTGCCGACTTCCAGATCACGTAAATCCTCGACTTGGACCGGCATCTTTAGCCGGACTTTCTTCAGACCGCTGCTTGCGCCGTTTCCGTTGTCGACCATTCGACCGTATCCCTTCGCATATAGGGGGTGAACCATTCGGGGTCGGTGCGATATTCAACCGTCCCGTTCGGGTGAAGCCGCGCCACTGCTCGGCGCGAGGAGAGGCAGAAACTGTGCACGCTCATCGGCATGCCGCCGGTGTGCGTGTAGCCGACTTCGATATGGCAATCGATGACCATGGATTTGCCAACGAATCCCATCGGGCCCATGCCGATATTGTTGCCCATCTCTTTTAGCTCAAGCTCCAATGCGGCAATCATCGGGTCCGGATTGCGGTCGCCGACCGTGCGCAGGCACGCTGCCTGTTTGCCGAGCGTCACGGAGATGTCCTTGCTGCCGCCAAGCCCAATGCCGACGATGGCGGGCTGGCAAGCGAGGCCACGTCGCCCGAATTCGTACATGACGTCGAGGAAGAAGCGCTTAATGCCGTCGATGCCGTCGCCGGGGAAAAGCATCCGGTAGTCAGTGCCGAAGAGACCGCCCTTATGAACGGTCGTCACATCAATCCAGTCCCCATCCGGCTCGAAGGAATATTCTATCTCCGGCGCGTTGATGCCGACATTGTTATTGTTGTCCTGGCGGGAGAGCGGATGTACTCGGTTGGGGCGGAGCGGAATGGAATGGGTGGCGTCGGCGGTCGCGCGGCGCAACGCGCGTTCCAACGCAATCGGACCGCCGTCGATCTGGGCCTCGTTGCCGATCTTTACGAAATATCGCGGCACGCCGGTATCGGCGCACATGGCGCGACGGTCGTCTTCGGCGGCTTCCCAATTGTCTAACATCGACATCAGGACGAATCGGGAAAGCTCCTCTTCCTCCTCGTCCAACATGCCGCGTAGGCCCTGTCGGTAATCCTCTGGAATGTCGATGGCGGCGCTCGACATGATTTCCATGCCGGCACCGTAGATATCCTGTTCCGTGATCATGCTATTCGTCTTAACCCCTCACCCTAGCCCTCTCCCACCAAGGGAGAAGAAATTATACCATGCTGTCTGCGAGTACCCTCTCCCCTGGTGGGAGAGGGCTAGGGTGAGGGGACCCACGAAAGTTATTCCGCCGCAGCCTCCTCGATAAGCGTCTCGCCGGGTTTCACCCGGGTGAACTGAACCGCTTGTTCGCTCGTCTTAATCATACTGCCGTCCAACCGTACCACGGTATTGCGGGAATTCTCTAAGTCCCGTGTCTCGGGGAAGTCGGTCCGATAATGGGCACCCCTAGAGTCTTCGCGCGCCGTTGCGGCACCGGCGATGGCTTGACTGATCAAGATTTGGCTCTCCAAATTCATCCAGTCATGCCAGGTCACATTGAAGGTGCGCGATCCGTCCACGAGACCCGTTGCGTCGAGCTGCGCCTTTAAATCGTCGAGACCAGCTTTGCCGCGCACCAGTGACTCCGCATCGCGCACGATGCCTACTTCGTCCCACATCAAAGTATAAAGAGATTCGCGGATTTCATTAATGTCTCCCGCGGGCTTGCCGAACGGCGCCAAAGCCCGGTCGACGGCTTCGTCGATCACCGCCTGGTCCGGGTCGGCGAAGCGGCCGTTGGCACGGACCCAGGGGCCCATCTCGTCACCTGCGATGCCGCCGAAGACGGTCGAGTTGGCGACGCCGTTCCCGCCCAGGCGATTGGCGCCGTGAACGCCACCTGAATCCTCACCAGCCACGAACAAGCCCGGAATGTCAGTTCTGCAATCGAGTTCGAACTTCACGCCGCCCATCATGTAATGCGCCGTCGGCACCACTTCAACCAAACCGCTGACCAAATCGAAGCCGACATCGCGGCAGCGATCGACCATGCCTTTGAACTGCTTCGCCACCATCTTCGAATCGAGATGCCGCATGGTGATATAAAGGCCACCGTTCTGCGCGGTGCGGCTGTCGTCCTGCATCAGGTCGTACATGGCGCGACTGACGATATCGCGCGTCGCACGTTCCTCGCGCTCGTCATACTCGCCCATGAAGCGTTTCTCGTGGACGTCCATCAAATAGCCGCCCGCACCTCGCAGGCCTTCCTCGATGATGGTGCCGGTGATCCGCGTATCGTCACCCGCGATCAATCCCGTCGGATGAAACTGCACCATCTCCATATCGACGAGCGGCAAGCCAGCCCGCAGTGCCATCGCCATGCCGTCGCAGCTCTTGTCACCGGACGGGGTGTGATATTTGTACATGGTCGGCCCGCCGCCGGTCGCCAATAACACGGATTTGGCTTTCACGAAGCGGAAGCCGCCGGTCCGCATGTCGATCATCAGCACGCCGGAGATGCGCGATTTATCAGCGGACGGCACCAGCGCAATGGCGCGGTGTTCTTCCAGCCGGTTGATGCCGCTTGCCCAGACTTGCTCCGCGAGGCGGTTGATAATCTCGATCCCCGTCAAGCTGCCTTTATGGACGGTCCGGTCGAAAGTCTGTCCCGCAAAAGCTTTCTGGTGGACGGAGCCATCCGGATTGCGGTCAAAATAACAGCCGAGCTCGTTCTCCAACTCGTGGATACGCTCAATGGCGACATTCACCAGCTTCCAAGCGAGGTCCTGGTTGTTCAGCCACTTACCGCCTTCGATCGTGTCCATGAAATGGCGTTCGATCGAATCGTTCGGCGACAGCACGACGTTATAGCCACCTTGGACCATGCGGGTGCAGCCGCATTTGCCAAGCAGCCCTTTTACGGCCACCGTGATGTCTTGCTCGGGCGCGGCCTTATGCGCATGCAAAGCGGCGAACAACCCGGCGCCACCACTGCCAAGAATCAGGATATCGGTTTGTGAGCGCTCGATATCGACCATGATTAGGCTCCTACTCAGATCGCTCTCAAGAGAAACAGGAGGCCAAACGAGATCGCGACCCCTGCGGCAAAGGCGATGAGAGTTTTTTGACTGTCCCGCCACGGCAGACGCTGGCTTGCGCGAACGCAGTATCAACCCACCACACGAACAG
>CAXAGK010000158.1:0-7964 GCA_963968305.1 uncultured Rickettsiales bacterium
CTAGAATCCCCTCTCCCCTCGTGGGAGAGGGCTAGGGTGAGGGGGCCGTAGGACATATCAACCATTCTCAATCTTGATCGAACACACCGCTGTCGCGCCGAAGGTCGGGATGAAGGCGGAATGCTTGCCAGCCCCACCCGCAACCAAGACATGGATATCTTCCGGAGACGGGCTGAGATAATACTTCCCGTTGACCGGAGTCTGGTCACGCTCGCTCTCATAATGATGCTGCTGTTCCTTCGAGACGCGGGAGACTAGGACCGCAGACTGCTCGTAAAGCTTCTGCTGGACATCCCCTATGGAGAATCCGTCACGGTGGATCGTCTGCGCGTGTTCCGGCCCCAAAACGATCGTGTACGGACCCTTGCCGTATATATTGTTAGTACCGGGCTCCGAAATCGTCCCGGCAACCGTTGTGAGGATACCCTCGCCGGTCGTGCTCGCGTGATCGTTAATATTGTGGGGCGGCTCCGAAGCCGACGTCGTCACGATGCTGTCTTCCGCGTTAAAGCCGCGGCGCACGTGATACGGCTCCCATGGGCTCTCTTCCTCATTCTCACCGAAACAGAAACTGTATTTCGCGGGCGAGCCCTGGGTCGAACGGTCCATCTCTCCGGGCTTGCCGCCACCAACATTCAGCAGCGTGAGTTGTAAGGCCCGACCGATGGACGCATTCGTGCGGTTTCCTTGACCAAAACAATTGCCACCGCAGTTGATACCAATTTCGTGGCGTATCGGACCGCTAACGATGAGACCCGGACCGCAAGGATGCGTCGTCGCCAAAGTACCGTGGAGATTGTACTCCGGTACCAGCACGGCGCGTACTGCCGCCACAACGGCGGGAAACAGCTCCGGACGACAGCCCGCCATCACCGCATTGGCCGCAATACTTTGTAGGGTTGGCAGGACGCGACGCGGTGGCATCGGCGGGAACGGCTCGTTATCACCTCGGCAGGTCTCGACAATAGCAGCGACCTTCTCCTCACTTGGCACCATCAAAGGCAGGCCGTCGCCCCATTCTTGCTCCAGGGCATAGTCATTCCATTTATCGAAATCGAGGTCGCCGATATCGACAAATTCGGCGTCAGACATTGGAAATCCTCAATGAAATCGCCTCCGTAAATCCGAAAGTCGGAATGACGGCTGAATGCTTGCCCGCACCGCCCGCAACCATGATCTGAATATCCTCCGGCGAGCGGGTCAGGTAGTACTTGCCGTTCACCGCTGTCTGCTCGCGGTCTTGTTCGTAGTTGATTTGATTTTCCTTGGAGACGCGCGTTACATCCACGGCGGAATCTTCGTAAAGTTTCTGCTGGATATCCTCAATCGTGAATCCGTCGCGGTGAACGGTCTGTGCGTGTTCGGGCCCAAACACCACTGTGTAAGGGGCCGTCCCGTATATCAAGTTCGAGCCCGGCTGCGAGACCGTGCCCGCGATGGTCGTGAGAATACCCACGCCCGTCGTGCTGGCATGGTCATTGATATTGTGCGGCGGCTCGCACGGCAGCACAGTCACGACACTATCACCCACCTCGAACCCTCGGCGCACGTGATACGGCTCCCACGGACTCTCTTCCTCGTTTTCACCGAAACAGAACGTGTATTTCGCCGGCGACCCCTGGGTCGAACGATCCATTTCCCCCGGTTTTGCCCCACCGATATTGAGCAGTGACAACTGCACTGCCCGCCCGATAGTCGCGTTCACCCGGTTGCCCTGACCGAAACAGTTACTACCGCAATTCACACCGAGTTGTGTCCGGATAGGACCGTTCAAGATCACCCCCGGTGCGCAAGGATGCGTCGTCGCCAGCGTGCCGTGAAGATTGTAGTCCGGGTTCAACAGAGCGCGGACTGTTGAGACAACGACCGGGAAGTACTCGGCCTTACACCCCGCCATCACCGCGTTCGCCGCGATGCTTTGCAGCGTTGGAATGACCCGGCGCGGCGACATCGGCGGGAACGGCTCGTTATCACCCCGGCAAGTCTCAACAAAGGCCGAAACTTTTTCCTCTGTCGGGATCATTAAGGGCATGCCGTCGCTCCATCCCTGCTCGGCGGCATAGTCGTTCCACTGTTCGGCGTCAAGATCGGCATCGCCAACCTCAAGCACCTCACTCTCGGTAAGGTCCGTCATGTCTTTCCTTTTCGGCACTCGTTCGGCTGGTTAGGCGCCGACCGCGTCCTTCAATTCCGAAGAAGCGACACCGATACGCTCGGACAGCTCTTCCTCGTTCAATCCACCGACCGGATGCTTCACGATCAACAGTTTGGGATCCGCTTTACGAGCCTTCGCTTGGGCGCGCACCAGCGGCAAGAAGGTTTCAGTGATGACGATATATGTTTCAACGCCGCGTTTTTCGAGTTCGATACTGTCATGGAAACTCCACGACGAGCACGACCCTCAATCGGCCAGGGCGACAATTGCCCCTTTGTATTTGGCGGCGACTTCGTCATATAGCGCTTCAGGGGCAGGCTGAGCGGCGCTGTCCTTGAAGAAATAATCGATATTGTCGGTCGAACGGTAGACGCCCATTTGCGCTTTCACGCCTTCGAGCAACTCGCGCGCGTTTGGCTTTGAATTGGAGATGATGGCGATGGAATCAGAGTTCCAGTCGGTCGATAGTTCGAACCCACTACTTTGGTTATCGCCACCTTCCTCAAGGCCGAAAGACGGATTAACGATCCGCATGCTTTCCTCCTGATCGGAAAATGATACTGCACTCAAGATGAATATAGCACATCGACGCCATTGTCCCAACCGTTGCCGCGCCGCACATATTTATCCAAACGATGGCATAAGGAGAGAGAGATGCGGCTCGAAGACAAAGTAGCGATCATTATCGGCGGCGGACAAGCACCGGGAGAGAGTGCGGCCATCGGCAACGGACGGGCGACGGCGCTATTGTTCGCGCGGGAGGGCGCCAAGGTCTGCTGTGTCGACCGGAGCTTAGAATCAGCGCAAGAAACCGCGGATATGATTGCCAAGGAAGGCGGAACAGCAATTGCAGCGGCTGCGGACGTCACGGACGAATCCGCCATCGAAACCGCGATCAAGACCTGCGCCAATGAATGGGGTCGCCTCGATATCCTGCACAACAACGTTGGCATTAGCGTTGAAGGCGGCGACGCGACCCTCGATAAAATTTCGACGGAAGCCTTCGAGCGCATTTTCGACGTCAATCTGCTCGGCACTATGCTTGCGTGCAAACATGCGCTACCGATCATGCGGGATCAAAAGAGCGGCGCTATCGTCAACATTTCCTCTGCATCGGCCTATTGGACAGGCCACCCGACGGTACTCTATCCCGCCTCCAAGATGGCGATGATCAGTTTCACCCGGCAGATCGCCATACAAAACGCCGACATGGGTGTGCGCGCCAATGTCATCCTACCCGGATTGATGGACACCCCCATGGCAGTTGACCGGCGCGTCGAGGTCACCGGTCGCACCCGCGACGACATCGCAAGCGAGCGCCATTCCAAGGTGCCGTTGTTGAACAAGATGGGCACCGGTTGGGACGTCGCCCACGCCGCATTGTTCCTGGCATCTGACGACGCGGGCTTCATTACAGGTGTGGAACTGCCAGTAGACGGTGGGTCGATGGCGCGAGTGGGGTAGCCCCCTCTCCCCTCGCGGAAGAGGGGTGGGTGTCAGCGACTCACACGTTGAGAAAATTCAACGGCAATCCAGCACGCGGCCAGTCGCATTCAACCAACAACCCCTGCCAGGACAGCGTGATATAGGCCTTCTGCAAGTTCTCCCCACCGAAGCAGATATTGGTCGTATAACCGTCTCCGGTCTCGACGAACTCCACGGTGCCGCCGTCCGGGCTCGCTACTGTAATCCCACCGGTGAAGAGGGTCGCGACGCAGACATTGCCGCTCGCTTCCACCGCCAAGGAATCATACCGCCGCATCCCTGTGTCACTGGTAATATAGCGCCCGCCATTCAGCGATTCCGGGTAGGGCAGTAGTTTCACTTCGCCGTCGCCGACAATATCAAAGGCAAATAGCCGGCCGCCTTCGGTCTCCGCGACGTAGAGTGTTTTCTCGTCCGGCGATAGGCCGATACCGTTCGGCGTGGTGAAAGGTTGGATGACTTCTTTAATCTCACTGCCGTCGGGCTTTGCCCAATAGATCGCCCCCCGATCCAAGTCGCGCTCCCGCGCTTTGCCGAGGTCGGTGAACCACATGTTGCCCTTGCGGTCGAAGACGATGTCGTTCGGCCCGCTCAATCGGTTGCCGTTGCAATTGTCGTAGAGCCGCTCGACCTTGCCGGTCTCCATATCGACCCGCTCAATCCGCCCGGTCACATAATCATCCGCCTGCCCCACCGGCCGCATGCCGCCGGATGCCGCATCGTATGACCATTTAAACCCGCCGTTATTGCAAATATAGCAGGCGCCGTCGGGTCCGATCGCCGCCCCGTTCGGCCCACCGCCGGTCTCAGCGATGATTTCCTTTGTCCCGTCCGGCAAAACGCGGGTCAACGTGCCGCGCTCGATCTCGACCAGAACGACGGAGCCGTCCGGCATGGCAATGGGGCCTTCGGGAAAGCGCAGGCCGTCGGTTATCGTGCGAAATTGAGTCATGGTTACACCGGTGCAATTTTTTCAAGTGGTTCCCCCCGCCCTTCGGGAATATTGTTCCGCATATCGGCAAGGAGATCGGATTTTATCGCGGCCGCCCCCGGATCGCTCCAAAGGTTCCGCCACTGCTGCGGATCGTCGGCAAGCGCATAGAGCTCGCCCTCGCTGCCATCATAACGATTGGTCTTTTCGTAGGCCGTGACCAGGTAATCGTCGCGTACCATCGTGCGCATGACAATCTCATTGCCGTCATAGGTGTCGATCCACTCCGTCAACACCCGTTCGCGAGATCCATCGCCTGCCACCCTCGGCAACGGGCGACCTTGCATGACCTCCGGAATGTCGAGACCGACAGCGGCCAGGATGGTCGGCGCGATATCGAGGTGGCCGACCGGCTCCGGCACCTCTGCGGGCGCAATACCGTCAGCCGGAGCCGGGCGCCAGATCAACGGCACTTTGGTCAAGGCATCGATGTGGTACGGCCCTTTGAACAGCATGCCGAAGTCGCCCTGCAATTCACCGTGGTCTGTAGTGAAGAAGATTTCCGTCTCTGCGTCCCAACCCCGCACCTCAAGATAGGCCATCACCCGCCCGACGGCCTCATCGATCAGCTCGTTCTTGGCATGAACGATCGCGTTCACTTCGCGGATTTGATCCGCCGTCGTCTCGGCAGGCACATAAGTAGGCGGCACCTCAAAGTTGAGTTGTGCCTCGCCTCGGTACCACGCCAACCAGTGCCAGGGCTTTTCAGTCAAAAGCTCCTCGCATTTCTCGCGGCTGCCGGGATAGCCCGCCGGCAGGTCAAGGTCCCGCCAATCGAAACGCTTGCGCGCTGCGTCCGGCACATCCCATGGGTGGTGGGGGTCCGGAAAACTCATCCAACAAAACCAATTCTCGTTATCTTCTCGCGCGCCCAGCCAATCAAGAGTGCGCCGCGCCGTCCAATCCGTGTGGTAGTTCTCCGGGTCGATGGGATTGTGCGCGACTTGGGGCGCATCGGTATCGCCGCCACCGCGCGCGCTCGGATTACCGCCACTAGTATATTCGTGAAAACCCGCAACGTCATCTGGATGGTTCTGCGTCAACCATTTTGGATAGTGGAACAGAGACCGTCCCGCCCGCCCCGTGTGACCGGTCAGTTCCATATGATCGAAACCCCGATGTGGGCCGACATTATCCTCACCCGCCGCCGTATTCTCGAAGAACGTCTTCGCCGCGTGCGGTTCGAAATGCGCCTTGCCGATCAAGGCCGTGCTGTATCCCGCCGATTTTAGCTCATGCGCCAGGCTCGGGTGGTCGGCGGGCAGCGGAATGCCATTGGAGGTCACACCGTGCATGCGGATGTGCTGGCCAGTCAGGATGGTGGAGCGCGCCGGCATGCAGACCGGACACTGATTGCGCGCCTGGCAATAATTGATCCCATCTCGCGCAAGCCCGTCGATGTTCGGTGTGGCTGCGACTGTCCCGCCGTTGCAGCCCAATGAATCAAATCGCTGCTGGTCGGTCGTAATCAGTAGAATGTTCTTGGTCATCAAACATACCTCCGACGAGGAAAGTAGCTATGGCCGCGAACCTGTCTACCCGTCTTCGCCCGACTGCGCCGCAAAGATTGAGGTATAACCGCCCGACCAGTCCGGCGGAATTTGGCATGGACGCGGGTCGTGTTGCGCCCAGCGCGCAGGATTACCGCGCACCACTTCATAAGTGTATTTCGATGGATCGGGATGCGGCGTATAAGGTTTTGCGTCCGCCGAGGTATAGCAATTGAGCAGCAAGGGCCGAGGCTGCGGCGAAGTGCTCGATGGTGAGTAATGCAAACTGCGGCAATTATGGATCGTGATCGATCCTGCCGCCCCCATCAGATAGTCGACCTTGGACATATCGACGCCAGCCGCATCTCGGTCGCTGAGCATTCCGGTCCATTCCCCATCGTCATCGTATTGGTCATAGAGGGGACCATCGTGACTATCCCGCGCAATGGCCAGCGGGCCATTTGCCATGTCGGTGTCCGCCAGATAGCAGCCGATGGTGAAGACGTTGTAATTGGTGTGCGGGAAGAACTGTGCGTCCTGGTGCCATTTCACCGTATCGCTACCGTCCGCCCATTTGAAGTTCAGCTTAGAGTGATGGAACACCACGTCCGGTCCCGCGATGTCCGCCGCAACATCCGCCAGAATACCTTTTGCTACGCGCCAATAGGCATCATGTTGTTCGTCCGGCCTTTTCAATCGCCGCAACACCGGCGTCTCGGCACTGTGCCCCGGTCCAATATCGAAGATATTGCCGGATTGGGTTTCCGCGCGGCTCGCATCGACAAATTCGTTGGTTACATTCACCAATTCGCTGAGAATATCGGCTGGCACGAGGCTCTCGACGCCGACATAGCCATGCTCGAAATAGTGCTCACGCTGTTCCTGGGAAAGCACCCGCGCCGGATGCGATAAAATTTCTTCTGGAGTCATGCCACAACCTCCGTCCATGTTAACTTAGTTCCATTTGGAACTATGTGCGTTTCTTAACCTGAGTCACAACCCTAAACCTAATAATAGAGCACCCATACCATCAAAACTGAAGCGTGATGCGTCTATTCGCCGAAAAGGTTTTTTCAAAGAGCGGCGAAGACAATTTCCTTAATCCGCTGCATCTCATTGATTTACTAATTTTCTGTTGTCGTTTCGATGCACCGCAAAAAAAGCATTTTTAATACACGTATTTTTACAGATTGAGAAAACGAACAAGCTTGTCGAGACGCGGCAGGATCTCACCTGCAGAGGCCGCTTTCAAACCGAATAGGCAGCGGGTCACCCCCGCCTCAGCCAACTTCTCTATGGCCTTCGGGTCTCGTGGAGTGGCATTGGTGGTAATCGGAAAAGGTTCCCGCCCCGCTTCCTTCGCTAGGGCCGCCAATTCGGCCATCCGTTCTTGCTTCAACTCGTTCGGCGCCTCGTTGCCGCCGAGCGACGGGAACCAAGCGTCTCCATAGCGAAGTACCCGCTTAAAAGTACCCGGTGCATCACCGCCGATGAGGATCGGCGGATGTGGCTTCTGCAGCGGTTTCGGCCAGGACCAGATGGGATCGAACTTAACGAACTCACCATCGTAACTGGCCTCGTCTTGGGTCCAAATCGCTTTCATCGCCTCGATGCGTTCGCGCACGATCTTCCAGCGGCGATTCCATGGCGTGCCGTGGTTCTCCATCTCCTCGCGGTTCCATCCACCACCGATACCAAAATCGACCCGACCACCGGAGATTTGATCCAAGCTAGCAATTTGCTTGGCAGTAATGATGGGATCGCGCTCGACGACCAGGCAGATTCCCGTACCAAGCCGAATACGCTTGGTCACAGCTGCCGCCGCCGTCAGTGTCGCAAACAT
>CAXAGK010000159.1:0-7935 GCA_963968305.1 uncultured Rickettsiales bacterium
GTGCCGCGGCCTTCCACTCAGGCTGCAACGATGTCGCGATCAAGTGGTCTTCGACAGCGCCTCGCGAAATCAATTCGAGGTTTACGAGAGCGTCGAACATCACATTCGCATCAGTTTGATCCGAAGAACCGACGACCTCTGCGGCCGCCAATAGCGCCTTATGCCGCGTTTTGACCGGTCTCAATACCCTTATCGGAGAAATATTCGCCGAGTTCGCCGTTCTCATACATCTCGCGAATAATGTCGCAACCGCCGACGAACTCGCCTTTGACGTAAAGCTGCGGAATGGTCGGCCAATTCGCGAATTGCTTGATGCCGTCACGAATTTCCGAATCTTGCAGCACGTCGATGCCTTTGAATTTCACGCCCATTAGGGTCAGCGCCTGCACGACCGCCGCGGAAAATCCGCATTGCGGGAAAACCGGCGAGCCTTTCATAAACAGTACGACTTCACTGGAATCGACTTCGTCTTTGATACGTTCGAAAATTGGATTGTCACTCATTTTAATGTCCTCTTGTCCCAATCTGCCGCTCTAGCCGTCCTCTGGTGCGGAAGTCTGCAATGCCAGGGCGTGCAGTTCGTTGCCCATACGTCCTTGCAGGGCAGCATACACCATTTGATGCTGTTGCACCCGTGTCTTTCCGCTGAAGGCGGTCGAGCTGATGAAAGCCGCGTAATGGTCGCCATCGCCGCGTAAGTCGTCGATCCGGACTTCTGCGTCCGGAATCGCTTCCTTGATCATTTGCTCGATATCTACTGCACTCATCGGCATGTCGATTATCCCCTTTACGCCGTCGCCATGTATCCGGGCAGCCAACCTTCGTGCGCTTCCCGTAAACTGTCGAGGCATATAGTAATGCCGCCCGGCAATTTCAACGTGTCGCCGCCGGTCCTCCCCAGAATGAGAGCCGCAACGTCCGCTGCTTCCGCTTTTAACAGCAAGGCTTCGGGCGTATCGGTAATGCAAAGATAGCGCGCCTGATCCTCACCGAAATACCAAGCGTGCGATGCTATTTCGGGGACTGCGGCGATTTCGCCGCCCAATTTCCCGGCTAGGGCCATTTCCGCCAATCCAACCAGGAGACCGCCGTCGCTTAGATCGTGACATGCGGTTATGATACGGGATCGAATTGCCTCGCGAACGAGATTACCGTTGCGGCGCTCCGCTTCCAGATCAACTGGGGGAGGAGCCCCTTCTTCGCCAATACAAATTTCGCGCAGATAGATCGACGAGCCGAGCCAGCCCTGTGTCTCACCGATCAGCACGATCGATTGATTAGCGCCCGGCAACGCCATGCCGACGATTTGCGAGATGTCTGGGATATGCCCGACGCCACCGATGACGGGGGTCGGTAGGATGGCTTCGCCGTTGGTCTCGTTATAGAGCGAGACATTGCCCGAGACGACCGGGAACTCGAGGGCCGCTGCCGCTGCGCCGATGCCTTTCACGCAGCCGACAAACTGCCCCATGATCGGGCGGCGTTCGGGATTACCGAAATTCAAATTGTTCGTCAATGCGAGCGGAGTGGCGCCGACGGCGGTTAGGTTCCGCCAGGCTTCGACGACTGCCTGACGGCCACCGCTTTCGGGGTGAGTCTTGCAATATCTCGGTGTGCAGTCCGTGGTGACTGCCAATCCCTGTTGGGTTCCGTGAATGCGAACCACGGCAGCATCGCCGCCTGGACGCTGCACGGTGTCGGCCATAACCATGTGGTCGTATTGCTCCCAAATCCAGCGCTTGGAGCACATATCCGGCGACGACATGATCTTGGTCAACGTTGCTGGGATATCGTCGGTGCCGGGGACACTCTCCGCGCAGATGGTCGCGGGCGCCGGAATTTCGTCATAGGGCCGGTCGTATTCCGGCGAGGCTTCGACCAGGGGGGCGACGGGGATATCGACGACGGTCTCGCCTTTTTCCTTCACCACAAGGGCACCTGAATCGGTGATGCGACCGACGACGGCGAAATCCAGCTCCCATTTCTCGAAGATGCGGCGCGCGGCATCTTCCGCCTCCGGCTTCAACACCATGAGCATACGTTCCTGGCTTTCGGACAACATCAGCTCATAAGGCGTCATCGCTTCTTCGCGGGCCGGCACGGCATCCAAGTCGAGCTCGATGCCGACACCGCCCTTATCCGCCATTTCGACGGACGAGCAGGTGAGGCCCGCGGCTCCCATATCCTGGATTGCGATGATCGAATCGGTTGTCATCAACTCAAGACAGGCCTCCAGCAGCAATTTCTCGGTGAAGGGATCGCCGACCTGCACGGTTGGGCGCTTCTCCTCCGAATCCTCGGAGAACTCGGCTGATGCCATGGTTGCGCCATGGATACCGTCGCGCCCCGTCTTGGAGCCCACATAGACCACGGGATTGCCAAGGCCCGCCGCCGCCGAATAGAAGATCTTATCCGCATCGGCGAGGCCGACCGTCATCGCGTTGACCAGGATATTGCCGTTATAGGCGGAATGAAAATTCACTTCACCGGCCACTGTGGGAATGCCCATGCAATTGCCGTAACCGCCAATTCCCGCCACCACACCGCCGACCAAATGCCGGGTCTTGGGATGGTCCGGTGCGCCAAAGCGAAGCGCGTTCAAATTGGCCACCGGGCGGGCGCCCATAGTGAAGACGTCGCGCATAATGCCGCCGACACCCGTCGCCGCCCCTTGGTAAGGCTCGATGAAGGAGGGGTGATTGTGGCTCTCGATTTTGAATACGACGGCGCGGCCGTCGCCGATATCGACGACACCGGCGTTCTCGCCCGGACCTTGAATGACCTGCGGGCCGTCCGTCGGCAGGGTTTTTAGCCACTTGCGGGACGATTTATAGGAACAGTGCTCCGACCACATGACGGAAAAAATACCGAGTTCGTTGATATTGGGGTCGCGACCCATAATACCGAGCAGTGTTTGGTATTCGTCCGGTGTAAGGCCGTGCTCAGCGACAATTTCCGGGGTGATTTGGTCGGTGCTCACGAAAGTGCCTCCACCAGGCCACTGAACATTGCCTTACCGTCAGTGCCGCCATGTTGTGCGTCGGCGGCGCGTTCGGGGTGCGGCATCATGCCGAGGACCGTTTTTGTCTCGTTGAAGATGCCGGCGATATTACGCGCGGCTCCGTTCGGATTGCCTTCCGCGTTGACGTCTCCCGACGGCGTCGAATAGCGCATGGCGATGCGGCCCTCTCCTTCAAGGCGGTCCAGCGTGTCGTCGTCGGCGAAGTAGTTGCCCTCGTTGTGGGCGACTGGGATCTCCACGATCTGGCCTTCTGCGTATCCGGCGGTGAAGAGCGATTGACTGGTTTCGATACGAAGATGCACCGGACGGCAAATGTATTTCAGGTTGGCGTTCTGCATCAGGACACCGGGCAACAGGCCGCTTTCCGTCAGAATTTGGAAACCGTTGCAAATGCCGAGGGTCGGCACGCCTTTGTCTGCCGCTTCCTTGACTTCACGCATGATTGGGGAGTGCGCAGCCATGGCTCCGCAGCGCAAATAATCGCCATAGGAAAATCCGCCTGGCACGACGATGAGGTCGACCTTGGGCAGGTCATGATCGCCATGCCAGACCATATCAACCGGCTGTCCGGTGGCAGTTTCCAATGCGACTTTGGCGTCGCGGTCGCAATTCGATCCGGGGAAAACGATGACGGCGGCTCTCACGGCAGGGCGCGCTCCTCTATTATTCGACCTCAATGCGGTAATTCTCGATCACCGTATTGGCCAAAAGCTTTTTGCACATCTCGTCGCTTTGGGCGCGGGCCTTTTCGGGATCGCTCTCGGCGAGTTCAAGTTCGATATATCTGCCGATCCGAACGCCGTCCACACCGCCGAAGCCAAGGCCCTCGAGGGCATTGCCGATGGCTTTCCCTTGCGGGTCCAAAACGCCATTCTTCAAAGTCACATGCACCTTGACCTTCATTACTTTACTATCTCCGGTCCTTGGATGTCGTTGGTCCCGCCCTCGGGCAAAATGCCGAGACGGCGGGCAATTTCCTGATAGGCCTCTGATTCGCGTCCAAGATCAAGATCGAAACGGTCGGAATCGAGTGGTTCGTTGCTAGCGACGTCCCAAATCCGGCAAGTGTCTGGGCTGATTTCGTCGGCGAGCACGACGCGCATTTCGCCGGTCTCTTCGTACATTCTGCCGAATTCCGTTCGGAAATCGACCAGCCTCAGGCCGGCGGCAACGAATAGTCCAGAGAGGAAATCGTTTATCCTGAGCGCTAACGCCAGCATATCGTCGATATCCTGCGGAGTGGCCCAGCCAAAAGCGGTGATATGTTCTTCCGATACCATCGGATTGCCGAGTTCCGCCGATTTGTAATAGTACTCGACGATAGAGCGCGGCATCGGTGTGCCGGGCTGGATGCCGAAGCGCTCCGCGAATTCGCCCGCGGCCGTGCTTCGGATGACCAATTCCAACGGAATAATCTCGACCTCGCGGATCAATTGTTCCCGCATGTTGAGACGGCGCAGAAAATGAGTGGGTATTCCTAAATCCTGCAAGCGCATCATGATGAATTCGGAAATGCGGTTGCTCAGCACCCCTTTGCCTGTGATGGTTCCGCTGCGTTTGCCGTCATGGGCCGTTACGTCGTCCTTGAACGACATCACCATCGTGCCCGGCTCCGGACCCTCGTAAAGGATCTTGTCCTTACCTTCGTAGATCCGTCTGCGTTTTGCCATTTTGGGGCCTCTTCGCGCCGTGAATTGAGGGCGATCTGAAAGCGTCTTGACGCGGGGTTCGTATAGCAAGCGAGAGATGGCGGCACAATCCGCGATCATGTCTCGCCAGAGTTTCAGACCGGTAGGTATTCAGTGCGGTCAGGGCGCCCCGCCGCGAAGAGATAAATACCGGCGGGGTTTTCAGCGCCGGGCCGTGGCATTGCCAGCAGCGTGCTGGAAACCGTACCGAAACCCCAGTCGCTGGAAATGCACATGGCGGACGAAGGGCCAGTCGCTGGGTCGCAAGTTTCGTCGGCGAGAAGAGCCCGCCAAGCAGACCAATCTGCGCTGTCGGGGTCGGGAATGTCGGCGGCCTCGAATTGCGATAGGAAAGCGTCGATCCGGGCGTTCCGGCGGTCGTTGATTTCCTGAGACGTCAACATCGATAAGCCTTCAGGCACCTCTTCGACGGCGATTTGCTCCGCCTGGCCCCGATTCGCGATATGAAACACGTTGGTATTGTCGCCAACGACCAAATTAAAACTGCGGTAGGCGTGAGCGTCGATCTGTCCAAGCGCCTCGGCTGCGCTGTCCGCGTCCGCGTGATCGAGGGCCTCAAGGACCAATTCGCCCCGGCTGCGTTTGTCGGTGCTGGGGCCGAGCGAGCCTTCGCGATTGAGGATGGCGGCGAAGACACCATGGTCGTTTCGGCCGAGCCAGCTGCCGCCCGCCAATTGGTCGCGCCCGGCGATGACATCGGGGCGGTCGTCCCAATGCCGCGCTGGCGGGTCCCAGGGCCGATCCGTCATTTCGTCACGGTTTGCGGCGGCAATAAGCGGCCAAGGATGGCCTAGGCGGCGAAGAATTATGATCGAACACATAGGGTCCTCGCATAGCAGCCCGGCGGAAGCGGCGCAAACGGCGAAATTAAGAACGCGATAATTCACCTCGAGGCGTTGAATCAGCCGGGTTCATCCGTATATTCAGTGCGTGCGCAAATAAAGCCGAGCGCGAATTACATTCGGTCGACGTGAGCGCGAGGAAATTTTACCTGAGGACCATGCCAGATGAGCCAATTCGACAAGCGCGAGAAAGGTTTTGAGCAGAAACATAGTCGCGATCAGGAGTTTAATTTTAAGGTTCAAGCGCGCCGCAATAAGCTGCTCGGGGAATGGGCGGCTGAAAAGCTCGGCTTGGATGGCGCCGCCGCTGTTGCCTATGCGAAGGAAGTCATCGTCTCGGATTTCGACGAGCCCGGCGACGACGATGTGTTGCAAAAGGTTTTTGGCGATTTGGAAGCAAAAGGCTTAGAGGCCAGCGAGCATCTCGTCCGCAAGGAAATGGACAAATTGCTGGAAGTCGCGCGGAGCGAACTTTCGGATTAATCCCAAGTTCCCACTAGCGGGTTTCGGCATCTGCGACAACGACGGCAATATTCGCGACCGCGTATGCGCGCGCAGTTTCGTTGGAGATGGCCCGTACCGCCCGGATCGATAATTTCGACTGACCTATCTTCCCTGCAGCAACGGCAACGGAGCGCAATGCTCTGTTTCTTGGGGTCTCGGGCGGCGAAGTTGCGTCGATATTTTTACTGGTAATTTGCGGTGTCCCGGAGGAATCGTCGGGAATTCTTGCCGCGGTATCGAAGGCCTGCAGCACGAAGCCCGCCGCCAATTGCGCATCCGTAATGTTGGAGAGCATTTCGGCAAAATCTTTGTGATTGGTATCTCGCCATGTCAATCGCCACGCGACGTCGAGATCATCCTGTGCCATTTGTTTCTGGTCGATATTGGCTAGAGCGACCGCCATTTGCGATAGGATCGTCACCCGAGGCTTCAATGTGGGAAGCCGTTTTGCCAACTCCCGGACGCGCGAGAAGAGGGATACCGCTGCTTCCGGCGCGCCGACGCGGCGTTGTATTTCAATGGTTTTGAGTAATGCCCATTCCAAGCTTTCAGGATTAATCTTCTCGAATGGAGTGTCTGTCAGACCCTTGGCTAAGAGCGCACTCGCATTCATGCTCTCTCCCGCAATTCCTTTGACGTTCGCAAGGGCGGTAAATATCTGCGAGCGCATGCCGACATAGGGTATGTAGTCGGTCACTGTTTCCGCGTTGGTGTAATCGTTGATAGACATCATCGCTTTGCCCATCGCCAATATGGTGAGCGCCTGCATGCGTCTGTCTCTGATATAGCCTGCCATTTTGAAGGCGTCGGTATGACGGCCGAGTTCGGCTTGGTGGCGAACCATATGCTTGATGACGTTGAAGCGGAGTTCCTCGGACCCGAGGCGTTTCGTGTCTTGAAACGCTAAGCTGAACAACGGCACGGCAGCGTCGATGTTGCCTTTTTTCCCTGTGGCGCTTGCCACGGCAGATAGAGCGTGTGCCTTGTGACCAATATCTCGAATGGATCGAACGAGGCCCATCGCTGTGTTATTATCGCCTGCCAACACATAACTGCCCGCCATATTCGCGATACGGTCGACGCGCCCGTCGAAATCGGATTTTAGCAAAAGGGGGTGCAGGTGCTGTAAGGTGACAAGCGCATCTTTATTATACTCGGCATCAATCTGGGCATAGGCAATACGAAGCAGGACGTCCGCCGTTTCTGTTATCTCTTCTTTTAAGGTTTTCGCGAGAGCGAACGCTCTGCCAAACATCTTTTTTGCAGACAAGGCGACCTTTTGCTCCCGACTGGCTGCCGCCTTGTCCGCGAACAAAAGATAAGCATTAAGCCGCTCGAGCGGGACGGATATGCGTTTGGCCGTCGACAGCGCGGCTGAGAAGTCGCCCATATCCGCTTGGCGGGTTGCGATCTCCAGATACGTGTCGTCGGCGCCTCTTTTCCGGCCTTTTGTTGGAACCAGCTTCACTAATTTCGCTAATGTACGCCGTGCCGTTTTCGTGCGGCCTTTCCGCAAGTGATAATCTGACGTGAGGATGCGGGCACGGACACGCCAAAGCCGGTCTCTGATGTTTTTAAGCTCGATGCGCGAGGCTTTCAGCTTGCCGCGCTTGAGTTGCATCTCGACGAGTCCGGTAAAGGCCCGGCCTCGATCAAGGTCGTTCTTCAAGCTCAGCGCGGCAATTCGCAGCAGGCGGACGCTGTCCTCGACCTTCTCGGTGTCGATTGCTGCTAGTGCCGGTCCCGCGAGTGCCGCGAGGCACAGAACGAGGACGGAGAGACGACTAACTGCCGAAGACGCGCTTGAAAATCGTGTCCACGTGTTTTGTGTGATAACCGAGATCGAACAACTCCTCGA
>CAXAGK010000160.1:0-7926 GCA_963968305.1 uncultured Rickettsiales bacterium
CGATAGGTTTCCGTCGCCGCTTTTGTCAGGCCCGGCGCATCCGCGTTTTCTTCATAGGAGCCGCCGGATTGCTCAAGCCCGGTGCCTGGGTAGAGCAGCGATTGCGCCACAATTTTGGGACCGTTGCGGTCGCGCGCCGCCAGTACCGCGGCGGCGGACAGGTTTCCACCGGCGCTGTCTCCACAGACCGCGATCCGGTTCGTGTCGATACCGAAGTCCGCGGGATTCTTGGCAACATGACATAGGGTTCCGTAGACGTCGTCGAAAGCGGCGGGGAATGGATGTTCCGGTGCCAAACGATAATCGACACTGACGACGATAGCGCCGCAATCTTGCGCCAGGCCCCACGCGAACGTGTCGGAGCTGTCGAGATCGCCTTTCATGAATCCACCGCCATGGGAATAAATCACGCAGGGCGCATCGCCGGAAGCGGATGCCGGCGTATAGACGCGGACCGTGACGTTGCCGTGATCCAGGGGCAAAACACAATCTTCTACTTTCATGTCCGCCGGGTGCGGTGTCGAGAGGGCTTGGCTATAGGCTGTCCATGCGGTGCGCTGTTCTTCGATGGTGCCCGTTGGACCTGCAGCTGCTCGGGCATCGAGCATGGTTTGCATATCCGGGTGTAACGTCTTGCCACCTACGATGACGACATCGTTCATGATTGTGCTCCCTCCGTCGTGCGCCCAAACCAGGTTCCGGGTCTTATGAGCGATATAAGTAGAAATCCTATCAAAACCGCGCTGGCAAAGTCGAAGGTCAATTGAAAGGCGTGAATGAAACTTTGATCCGGGCTCTCGCCGTTTTGTATGTTTCCCGCCTCAAGGCTGGCGAACAACCAGGTTAAGAGAGATGCGGCCCCGACAATACCGATGGTGCGTGTCAGCATGGCGAGGCTGCCCGCGACACCACGGTCCGATAAGGGCAAGGTGCCGGTGACGATGTTCATATAGGCGACCTGAAACAGACCGAGGCCAACCCCGGACATCAACAGTGGCAAAGCCATGGCGACCATTCCTGGTGTACCGTCCCAACGCCCTACCAAGAACGTTCCGCCGCCGACCAGCAATACGCCGAGGAAGGCCAGCCGATTGGCCGCGACCTTGCCCATCGACCACCCACCCATGGGGGAGGCCAAGACCACTCCGAGCGGTGACATCGCCAGCACCACGCCTGCCAACCCGACTTCCAATCCCGACTGGGTCGCCAAATAATAGGGGGCCAACAACAGCACAGAGAAGCCGGTAAAATTGATCGCGACATTGCCGCAATTGAGAAAGGTGAACTCGATACGGCGAAACACGTCCAAGCGAATGACCGGGGACGGATGGCGCGCCGCGCGGCGGATATAGGCGAGGATCGCGGCAAGCGCGGTGAGAGCCAGCAGGCCGACGGCAATCGGATAGTCTTCCGCCCGCTGCAATTGCGTTATCGTCAGCAGAAAGCTCGACATCGCGGCGGCGACGAGCACCGCACCGGTCGAATCGAAGTTGGACGAGGCCGACCGGCGTGGCGGATTTGGTAGAACGAAAACCAATAACAAGGCGACGAATGCAATGGGGGCACGGGCCCAGAAGACAGCGGGCCAGTCCCATTCAGCGACCAAGATACCGCCGATCGAGGGGCCGAGCGCGCCGCCGATGCCGAACATCGTTAAATACGCACCGAGCACCCGAGCCCGGTATTCTTCCGGAAACAATGACGTCGCGATGGCCGGCCCGCAACTCATCACGAGCGCGGCGCTGACACCCTGTGAGACACGAAAAAGCAACAGGTACTCGAACTCCCACGCTATGGCACACAGCGAGAAGGTGACGACGCTCAACGCCAATCCAGCGGTGAATATCCGCTTGTGTCCGTACAGGTCGCCGAGCTTGCCGAAGACCAGCATCAGGCTGGTGTGCGTGAGGACGTAACAGATGATAACCCAACGGATATCCGCCAAGGGAACACCGAAGTCTCCGGTAATCCGTGGGAACGCAATGTTCACTGCACTGTCGAGCGGTGCCACCAATGTGCCGAGCCCGAGGACGAGAAGGCCGAGATAGCTTCGCGCGGTGACCGGCATGCGTTGTTCCGTTGGAAGCGGAGGAATAGTCGTGCGGATGGAGTATGTCGAGCCTAACCATATACTGCAAAAGTCTGTCTCTGGAATGGCGGCATTTTGGGATCGTCGTTGGAAAGCTTGACCCGGACCCTCGCCCGTCGAGATCATTGAGAAATAGAGAACATGAAAGGGAGTGGGGAAATGGCTGCTCAGTTCGACCTTACGGGTCAGAGAATCGCGATTACCGGCGCCAGTGGCGGGATCGGATCGACGACGGCGCGTCTTGTCGCGGAGATGGGCGCGGATGTCATGCTTTCCGACATCGAACCGCCGCAAGCGTTGGCTGATTACATTTCCTCGAAGGGGCGGGAATCCTTAGCGGCGTCGCTCGATGTCACGGACCGCGATGCGGTCGAGGCATGGGCCGCTGATTGCGGCGCCGTCACTGCGCTGATCGACTGTGCTGCGATCTGTCCGTTCGATGATTGGAACGACGACGGTTGGGACGAAGTCGCGGCCCGCGTCTTCAACATCAATCTACACGGCCCCTTGAACCTAACTCGCGCTTTCATGAACGGCATGATTGAGCGCGGCAATGGCGGACGGATTGCATTGATTGGCTCCATCGCCGGGCGTATCGGCGGGGTCGCGGCGGCGCCTCATTATGCGATGGCGAAAGGCGGCATCCACGGCTTCGTGCGTTGGGCGTCGCGGCGCGGTGCCCCGCACAATATCCTGATCAACGCCGTGGCACCGGGACCGGTTGCGACGCCAATGACACAAAGCCAATCTTTCGATGGTGATATTTTCCCGATGAAGCGTATTGCGGAAGCGGATGAGATCGCCGGCCCACTGGCGTTCCTTGTCTCACCGGCGGCGAGCTATATCGCCGGCGCGGTGTTAGATATCAACGGCGCAATGCATTTCAGCTAACTCTACAAAGGAACAGCAATCCTCATGGAAGATCCAATCGGAAGTCATCCGACCCGGGCCGAACAGCTCGATATTCTGGCCTGCGCCGTCGCCGACACCGCGAGACCGGAAGATCGAATTCTCGATTTTGGCTGCGGGACTGGATATGTCGCGAGTTTGATTTTTGAAAAGCGCGATGATCTTCGACTGACCGGGGTAGACCTGAAACCGGAGTCTTTAGCGCAGGCGAAAGAGAATCTCGCGGCACATGGTGATCGCACCGACTGGTTCGCGGGAAATCTCGAATCGTTGGAGAAGATAGGCATACCGGATGGGCCCTACCGCTTCGCGCTCACCGCGCTGACGTTCCATGATCTTCCGGATGAAGCGAAGCAGGGGGTGATCTGTTTCGCGGCGAAGCGCTTGGTGGCGGATGGATACTTCCTTCTCTATGACCGCTTGCGTCTGACGGAAGCACCACACTTCCCGCTACAGTGTTCGATCTGGAATCGGATTGAGCGGGAATTTGGCCGCGGCATGCGGACGGCGGAGTCGTTTGAAGCCTATGAAGGCGATATAGCGCCCAACAATCGGCCCGGCCGATTGAGCGACTATCAAGAATGGTTTGCGGCCGCCGGCATGACAGCCCAAATTCTCCATCTACATGGCAATGTAGCGCTTATTGCCGGCGCTAAATCCGCATAAGCGACCGGACATGGAAGGAAGAACGATGCCCGATTCAGCGATGGACCAAAATGTGACCGCATCGACGGCGGAAATTCTTCAGCGGATCGACGCTGTAGCGCCGATCATCGAAGGCGAAGCGGATGCATCCGAAGCGCAGGGTCATTTGACGCAAAAATTGGTCGATACACTGCATGAGGCGAAGCTGTTCCGCCTTCTCATGCCGAAGCCGTATAATGGTGAGGAAGTGACGCCGCCGACTTTCATGCAGGCAATCGAAAGAGTGGCGCGCTACGACGCCAGCACCGCGTGGTGCATGTGTCAGGGAAACGGTTGTTCGATGAGTGCCGCCACCGCGCAGCCCGATGTCGCGCGTTTGATTTGGGGTGATGATCCGGCGGGCGTGTTGGCCTGGGGGCCGGGTAAAGCCACGGCGGTTCCGGTGGACGATGGCTACAGCGTGACCTGCGATCTGGCGTTTTGCAGCGGTATGCATAACGCCACCTGGCTCGGAGCGCATTGCATCATGCTGGAAGACGGCGAGCCGATGAAGGGTGCCGACGGTAAGACCGTGGTACGCACCATGCTGATTCCGAAATCTGAGATCAAAATCAATGTCATCTGGGACGTGATCGGGCTGCGGGCGACCGGCAGCGATGGCTATGCCTTGAAAGATCATTTCGTCCCGGCCGCGCATTCAGTCATCCGCGACAAGGACGAAGAACTGACCTACCGTGCGCCGCTCTATCTCTTCCGGCAAACCAACCTCTATGCCGCTGGATTCTCTGGTGTCGCGATGGGCATTGCGCACAGCATGCTGCAGGCGTTCAAAAAGCTCTCCATCGACAAGCGTCCGCGCTTGGCGAAAACCGTGTTGAAGGAAAACACAGTGGTGCAAGCGGATGTGGCTTTGGCCGAAGCGCGTCTGAACGCAGCCCGCACTTTCCTGATTTCAGAGCTCGATGATATCTGGGCCGCGGTTTTGGAGACTGGTGAGCTGACGGTGGATCAACGCATGCGCATTCGCCTGGCGACCACTCACGGCATCCACGAAGCGAAATCCGTGGCTGAAGCAGTCTATGACGCAGCGGGCGCTTCGGCGGTGTTCCACTCCAGCCCGTTCGAGCGGCGCTACCGCGATATTCGCACCGTGACTCAGCAGATGCAGGGGCGAAAGGCGCACTATCAGACCGTTGGTAATTATTTGTTGGGTGGCGAGCCGGATTTATCGTCAGTCTGAGCGTTCACGAAGTTATCACTTACACAACACTTCATCCGTCGGTAATACGACGGCAAAGTTGCGATGAGCTAGGGCGAGGCCCGTACTTTGGTATTTTATAAGAAACATCTGGGCTAGGAGCGCTCTTTTGCCCTAATACGTTGATTGGGGGCTGTTGTCGGCGCGCGAATCGCGTATGTTCGATTCGCGCTCATGACCCTACCGGATTCAGACCCTTTTACCGCCAATTTCGCCGATCTCGGATCGGCGTTGCACGACGTCTTCGGCTTCTCGGAGCTTCGCGACGGGCAACGCGAGGCCATCGAGGCGGTGATGGAGGGGCGCAACGTCTTAGCGGTCATGCCGACCGGGGCCGGGAAATCACTTTGTTATCAATTGCCGGCAATCGTGCGCGGCGGCTTGACGGTTGTGATCTCGCCCTTGGTGGCACTGATGCGCGACCAAGTCGCGGCCTTGCGGCTCAATGGGATCGCAGCAGCGACCATCAATTCCGACCTCTCGCGGGAAGAAAACGTCGAGACGTGGTTCGCGGTGCGTGACGGGAAAATTCGGCTTTTGTATCTTTCGCCGGAGCGTTTGATGACTGACCGGATGCTGGCCGCGCTGTCGCAATTGGATATCGCGCTCTTCGCCATCGACGAGGCGCATTGCATCTCGCAATGGGGCCCCGCCTTTCGCCCGGAATACGCCATGCTGGCCGATTTGCGCCAACGCTTTCCGAGCGTGCCGATCATCGGCCTGACCGCGACCGCGGATGGTGCCACCCGCGAGGATATCGAACAGCGCATGTTCGCGGGTGACGTGGTCAGTATAGTCACCGGTTTCGATCGCCCCAACCTCTGCCTGGGCGTGACGCTTAAGAGCAGCTGGAAGAAACAGATCGCAGATTTCGTCGCCGAGCGAAAAGGGGCGTCGGGCATCGTCTATTGTCTGTCCCGCAAGAAGACCGAGGACGTGGCGCAGATGCTCCGCGATCAGGGGCATAGTGCCTTGGCGTTTCACGCGGGGATCGATAGCTCCGAGAAGGCAGCCATCCAGAACCGCTTCATGACTGAGCCCGGCATCGTCATGGTCGCGACTATCGCGTTCGGTATGGGCATCGACAAGCCGGATATCCGCTTCGTCGCCCATACTGACCTACCGGGAAGCCCGGAGGCGTATTACCAGGAAATCGGCCGCGCCGGTCGGGACGGCGCCCCAGCGGAGACAATGTTGTTCTACGGACTCGACGATATTCGCATGCGCCGTGTCTTCATCGAGGAAGCGCAGACTTCGGACGACCACAAACGGCGCGAGCATAAACGTCTCGACTCATTGATCGCCTATTGCGAAGCACCGGATTGCCGACGGCGCATGTTGCTGCGCTATTTCGGCGAAGCGACGGAAGAGGCCTGCGGCAATTGTGACGTCTGCATTGATCCGGTTGAGACAACGGACGGGACCCACGAAGCGAATATGGTTCTCACCGCCGTTCAAGGGACCGGCAACCGATTTGGCGTGGCGCATATCGTCAGCGTGTTGCGCGGCGGCTCGAACGACAAGATCGAGCAGCAGGGGCATGACCGGCTTGATGTTTACGGAGCCGGGGCGTCGCGTAATCAGAAGGAATGGCAAGGCATCGTCCGCCAGATGGTGGCCGCCGGGTTTTTGGAAATCGATGTCGCCGGGTATGGCGGCATTAAGATGACGGTGGCAGGGATGGCGCTGACGCGCGGCGAGGGAGAATTCCGCTACCGTGCCGACCGTATCGTCAAAACATCTACGCGAAAGCGCCGGGCCTCCGCAGAGATCGAAAGCCTCGATTCGGCGGGGACAGAGTTGCTGGCGGTGTTGAAGGCGAAACGTCTGCGCCTTGCCGAGGAGCGCGGTGTTCCCGCTTATGTGATCTTTTCCGATCGCTCCCTCGCGGATATGGCGGCGAAACGTCCGGTGACGCGAGTAGAGTTTGCGGAAACCTTCGGCGTCGGCGAGGCGAAACTAAAAGATTTCGCCGACATCTTTATCGACCTGATTGCTGCGAACTAATCGGTGATCGTCGCCGACTAGCCCCGATTCTCCCTCCACAGGCCTAGTTTCTCCTGCACGGGGCGGTCGGGAAAACTGAACAGGACTGACTCGGCGCTGGCTTCGTGGACCACCGGATGCCAGCTGGGTGCGACAATGATATCGCGCGGCCCCCATTCAAGATAGGTGCGGCCAATCCAGGTCTTACCTTTTCCTTCGACACAGACGAAAACCGTGGCGTCCGTCAACCGATACCGTTTGCTCGTGAAACCTTTCGGCAAAAGTTGAATGAACGCGCCGATGGTCGGCATCGCGTGGCCGCCGTCGTTCGGGTTCGTGTAGCGCATTTTCAAGCCGTGGCACGGGTCCCATTCGTCGCGCTGTTTCATCGCCTCCAAGGCCTCCCGGGTCCGGGCATAGGAATAGGCGAAGAGGGGCGATACCGGTGAAGAAGATCGATAATCGACCGGCAAAATATTGGCGCCGTAGCGCGCGCCACTGTCGTCATCCGGTGTCGTGATCGGTTGCTCGTCTGCCGAGTAACCTTCGGCAAAAGAGGTATCGAAGAACCGCACTAAGGGAATGTCGAGCCCGTCGAGCCAGATCATCGGCGCATCCGAGTCGTTGCCGTGATCGTGCCACGACCAGGGTGGCGTGATGACGAAATCGCCTTCCTCCATGATCGTGCGTTCGCCATCGACCGCTGTCTGGCCGCCCGAACCTTCAACGATAAAGCGGAGCGCGGATTGACTGTGCCGATGGGCCGGGGCCACCTCGCCCGGCAAAACCAATTGCCCGCCCGAAAACAGCGAGGTTGTAATCCGTGCCTCGCCCGCGAACCCGGGATTCTCCAATATCAAAACCCGGCGTTCCGCTTCCTTCGCGGAGATCAGATTGCTGGCCTCCATCAACCGGTCCCGCAACATCTTGTAGCGCCAAATATGCGAGCGGCAATCGCTCTTCGGCTCCGTGGTGATCAGGGTACTGAAGACCTGCCAAAGCGGCGCCAGATTGTCGCCTCGGATGCGGTCGTAATAGG
>CAXAGK010000161.1:0-7913 GCA_963968305.1 uncultured Rickettsiales bacterium
GCGCTCTACCGTATCGCCCCAAAACAGATGCACGTCAGAATGCTTTGCCGACAGTTCCGCCGCCTGCCCTGACCCACCGCCTAGATAAAATTGGGGATAGGGTTTTTGAAACACCTCCGGCCCAATCTGCGCTTGCTTCAATTGGTAATGCTTGCCGTCGTAATCGATCTTATCCCGCGTCGCCCAAAGCGCCTTGCAGATTTCGACCTCTTCTTCCATCACCTCGTAGCGCGCATCCTTGTCGAGACCGACGCCTTCGGCAAGATTCTCAACCTCGTTCTGCCCTGCGATCAAATTGATAGAAATTCGCCCTTCGGACATCTGATCATAGGTCGCAATCATTTTCGCCAAGAGCACTGGATTGATATAACTCGGTCGCGCAGCCACCAGCATCCGGATTGATTTCGTTTGGCGAATCAGCAACGCGCTGGTCAGCCAAGCATCCCAACAGGCGGCGGCGACGGGCAGCAAGATATATTCGAACCCGTTATCCTCGGCCGTCTTTACAACCCGCTCGAACATCTCCAGCGACGGCGGAACCTGCTGTGGGATGGCGTAATCCAAAGTATCGCCCCGCGTCGGCAGGAACCATCCAAACTCCAAATCTCGCATATCTTCGTATCCCCATAGTTTTCAGCACAACCGTCCGCATTACACCGGCGGGCACACTCATCAGCCAACGAATATGTGGTAAACACTTTTTGGAGCTTTATCAAAAGGTTGTACGGTAATCCGAGATCATACCTTGAAATTCGACCTGCGGGCATAGCTCCTTTGCGTCACCAGCGATACTTACCGATACAGGGGAAACTCATGAAATTCGGCTTACATTTCGGCTCTCGGGGCGTCGCGGGCACCCCTGATTCTTTAAAGTCCATCGCCCAAAAAGCCGAAACTCTCGGCTACGAACATTTCGGCATGAGCGATCATGTGATCGTCGCCACCGAGGTGAACAGCGCCTATCCCTATTCGGAGACAGGAAAGTTCTTTGCACAAGACACTGGCGTCTCATTGGAACAAGTCACCGCTTTGAGTTTCGTGGCCGCGGCGACTGATCGTATTCGGTTGCTAACATCGGTCATGGTGCTTCCACATCGTCATCCCATTCTAGCAGCGAAGATGCTCACGACCGTCGACGTACTTTCCAAGGGACGATTGACCGCCGGCGTCGGCGTTGGCTGGATGGCGGAGGAGATCGTTCTGCTCGGTGGCCCACCCTTCAAGGATCGGGCTGCTGCCTCCGACGAATACATCCGGGGCTTTCGCGAACTCTGGACGGCGGAGACACCCACTCAGATGGGTGATTTCGCCGCCTTCGAAAAGCTAATGTTCGCGCCAAAACCTGCGCAGGGGCCCAGCTTGCCAATTTGGGTGGGCGGCGAAAGCAAGGGAGCGCGCAGACGGGCCGCACGGCTTGGCGATGGGTGGTATCCGGTCAGCGCAAATCCGCGCCAACCACTGGACACACCGGAGCTCTATGGCACAGCGCTCGGGGATGTCCGCGCCGAAGCGGAAGCGGCGGGAAGAGACCCACACAGCGTCTCCAGCGCCTTACTCGCGATCTATTCCCGTGTCGGCCCGGAACTGGAGGGCCGCGACGGTGGTCGTCTGTGTTTCACCGGCAGTGCCGAGGCAATCATCGACGATATCGGCCGCGCCCGCGATATCGGCCTTGAGCATTTTCTGATCGGTGGTGATGGCGGCGACCTTCAGGAAACCGGCGACCGTTTGGAACAATTCGCAACCGAGGTGATGACGCAGTTCGATTGAACCGATAGTATCCAGCTCGCAATCCTCCAGAAAACGAAATCAAAATTCAGATTGGAAGAAATGAATAAGTCGCTGCTCACGAACGTCGTCGCGGTTTTAATATGCCTCGGCAGCTACGCGTTTCCGGATTACGCGGAATATTTTTTCACAGTCGGTGTCTTTGCTTTATCGGGAGGCCTTACGAATTGGTTGGCCGTTCATATGTTGTTCGAAAAAGTCCCGCTACTATATGGCTCGGGGGTTATTCCTAACCGCTTCCAGGATTTTAAGGCGGGCATCAAGACACTCATCGTCACCGAGTTCTTCACACGCGAGCATATCGAGCGATTCTTCGAAAGCGACGGCGGTGACGTTGCGGGCAATATCGTCGAACAAGTGGATTTCGACCGTGTCTTCGCAGGACTGACCGACGCCATCGAGGAGTCGCAACTCGGCGGCATGCTAGCCATGGTCGGCGGCAAGCAAGCACTTGAGCCTTTACGCGAGCCCGTCACCGGAAAGTTGAAGGATATTATCGCCGACCTCGCCAACGACAGCGGACCCGGCAACGGCGGTTCCGATTTCACGCAATCCTTGATCGATAAAGTCGAGCACATCATCGACAACCGGCTCGATGAGCTCACGCCGGAACACGTGAAGGAAATCGTGCAGGACATGATCCGCAAGCATTTAGGTTGGCTCGTGGTGTGGGGCGGCGTGTTCGGCGGGATCATCGGACTCGTCGTCGGTATCCTTCAAAACACTTAAATCCGAATCTTAATAAATTGCGAAAAATAAAGAGGACAAGCTTGTGATTAAAGATCGCTACGGAAATAACCTTTCAACGTATTCGCAGACCGCAGCCGCTCTTTATATCGATGCCGTCGATCGCTTTTTGGCAGCCGATAGCCGCGTCGACGCAACATTCCAGCGCGCGATAGATGAAGATGAAAATTTCGCGTTAGCGCATTTAGCACTCGCCCGATCCCATCAGATGCGCGGTGACCGCGAGCGAATCGGCCCCTCTCTACAAAAGGCACGGGACGCGGCAACCGGTGTTACACCGCACGAAGCTGCGCAGGTAGACGCTATTGGTAGGTTGCTCGAAGGGCAGGCTGGACACGCTTACGAATTGATACGGGCGCATCTGATGGAATACCCGCGCGATGTCATGATGGCGCAAACCTGCATGGGCGTCTTCGGCCTCATCGGCTTCAGCGGTTTGCCGGGCCGGGAATTCGAGCAATTGGCCTTCACAACATCTCTCGCGCCACATTACGGTGACGATTGGTGGTTCCTGAGCCAACACGCCTTCGCGCAAATCGAAGCCGGACAGACAGCGCGGGCGGAAACGGCAATCGAACAATCCCTGAGCATCAATCCCAGAAATGCCCAGGGCGCTCATATCCGTGCCCATCTATATTATGAGAACGGCGAACCCGCCGCCGGTTTCGACTATCTCACCGATTGGCGGCGGACGTATCCAAGAGACGGACTTCTCCACTGTCATATCGCGTGGCATGTCGCCCTTTGGGCACTCGAGCGCGGTGACCAGGAAATAATGTGGCGGATCATCGACACCGACATCAAGCCGGGCGCCGGCGTCAGCCCGCCCCTCAATGTGGTAACGGACACAACTGCGATTTTATTCCGGGCCACGATGGCCGGTGTCGACGTTGCGCCCGAGCGATGGCAAACGGTCAGCGACTTTGCCGAGGAGAACTTCCCACAGCCCGGTTTGGCGTTCGCCGATGTACATGCTGCCTTGGCCCATGCTCAGGCCGGAAACCGCGATGCGGTCGCCAAGATCATCGCCGACGCCAAAGGGCCCGCGGGCGATCTCGTCAGCACCATTGCACGAGGTTTTGAAGCCATGACATTGGAGAATTGGGGCGACGCAAATGATCACCTCACATCGGCGATGGCCGACCATGCCAGGATCGGCGGCAGTCGCGCTCAACGCGATCTTATCGAGTTCGCCTTGGCGTGGACATTGTTGCAGTTCGGCCGCAAGGATCAGGCCCAGGCCGTAATCGCGATGCATCGTCCCACGACGACCCCGCAAAATGCGGTGGCTGGTTTATACACCTAGGGTGTCTTTCCCTGCCCGTTCAGACTGGTTAGCCTGCGATACCACCGACCTTTGGAGAGTTTTTATGAGCCAGGACGACCCCACCGATCTGCTTTCGGGCCCACCCAAGGTCGTAAATATCGGCCTCGACAGTTTCGCCCGTGAGCTGGAAGCACAAGATGTATCGGTCGTCCATGTCGACTGGGCGCCACCGGCCGGCGGTAATCCGGAACTGGCGGCACTCCTCTCGAAGCTCGGATCCTAACGGAGGATCAGGGCCGATGGAAAAAATCGAAGCCGCGAACAAACAAGCGCTTGAGCGCCTGCTCTCCGGCACACCGGTATTGATTGACGTCATACCAGCGCACGAAGCTATTCCCGAACTCCGGGACAAGATGATCCTGCATGCGGGCCCGCCCATCGGCTGGGAGCGTATGTGTGGCCCCATGCGCGGCGCCATCGCGGGGATTGCGGTCTTCGAGGGTTGGGCGACGGATCTGGCGGAGGCTGAACGCATGGCCGGGGACGACGCGTTCGACTTTCATCCCAACCATCATTTCGATGCCGTCGGCCCGATGACCGGGATGACGACGCTCAACCAGCCGGTGCTGGTGGTCGAGAACCGGACTTATGGAAACAAGGCCTATTGCGCCGTCAACGAGGGCCTCGGCAAGGTCATGCGGTTCGGCGGCAACGACGCAGAAGTACTGGATCGGTTACGCTGGCTGCGCGACGCTTTTGGTCCGGTGCTGGGCGGAGCGCTCCGCCATATGGGAGGCCTGCCGCTAAAGGATATTGTCGCGCGCGGACTTTCCATGGGCGATGAGATGCATCAGCGCAATGTCGGTTGCTCCAGTCTGCTGCTGCGCGCCATAGCACCCGCTCTGGCGGAGACCGTCACCGACAGTGCCGCCCTCTCGAAGGCGCTCACCTTCATGGGTGGAAACGATCAGTTCTTCCTGAATATCGCTATGGTCATGGGCAAAGCGATCATGGACCCGGTCCGCGATATCGAAGGGTCGAGCATCGTCACCGCGATGAGCCGCAACGGTACCGACTTCGGCATCCTGGTCAGCGGGACCGGCGACGAATGGTTCACGGCGCCGGTGGAAATGCCGGAGGGACTCTACTTTCCGGGCTTCACTGCCGATGACGCCAATCCAGATATGGGGGATTCGACAATTGTCGAGACCATCGGCCTCGGCGGTTTCGCCATGGCAGCCGCCCCCGCCGTCGCCGGGTTCGTCGGCGCCGGGGCCGCCTCGGAAGCCGCGCTTACAACCCGCGCGATGGCCGAAATTACGTTGGCCGAGAATCCGGAATGGACCATTCCCGCACTCGACTACCAAGGGGTGCCGACAGGCATTGATATCCGTCTGGTGATCGAGACCGGCATCGTCCCCACGATCAACACCGGCATTGCCCATAAGAAGCCGGGCGTCGGTCAGGTCGGCGCCGGAGTGGTGAAAGCGCCGATGGCGTGTTTCGAGCAGGCGCTTTACGCCTTGGCCGACCGATTGGGGGTCTCATGAGTACAATCGTCAATGACGTGCGGCGGGGATTCTTCCTCGATTCGGTCGCCCTTATGCGTATTTCGCAAAACGTCGCAGAGCTGCCGGGCGTGGAAGAAGCCGCGTTGATGATGGGCACACCCGCGAACAAGGCCATCATGTCCGATGCCGGATTGATGGCCACGGAGGGGGAGTCCGCCACCGGCGGCGACCTCATCCTCGGCATTCGCGCCACCGATGCATCCACTGCGGCCGACGCTCTTTCCGCAGCCACCGACCTCCTCACCGCACCCAAAAGAAGTAGCGACAGCGCGTCCGTCTGGCATCCCCGGTCCGTCCGCGCCGCGGTCACCGCGCACCCGGAGAGTAACTTGGCGCTGATTTCCGTTCCCGGCGATTTCGCCGCCGCGGAGGCGCGCAAATCGCTCCGCCGCGGCCTCAACGTCATGATTTTCAGCGATAACGTGACGATCGAAGATGAACTCTCACTCAAGCAAGAAGGCATGGAACGCGGCCTACTCGTCATGGGCCCCGATTGCGGCACAGCGATCATTGGCGGTGTGCCTTTGGCCTTCGCCAATGTGGTCGCGCGCGGTGATATTGGAATTATCGGCGCTTCCGGCACCGGCTTGCAGGAAGTGTCCTGTGTCATCTCGCAGTCCGGTGGCGGCGTGTCGCACGCCATCGGCGTCGGCGGGCGCGATCTCAGCGAGGCAATCGGTGGCATCACGTCGCTCATGGCCATCGACGCCCTGGAGACGGACCCAGACACCCGTCACATCGTTGTCATCTCGAAGCCACCAGCCTCCAGCGTTGTCGCGAAACTCTCGGCACGGATCGCGAAGAGTTCGAAGTCATTCACACTCTGCCTGATCGGCGGCGATCCAATTGATCTTCCGAAGAATGCAACGCAGGTCACCACCCTGAAAGAAGCCGCCGCAAGCGCCGTGCCCGGGAACGGCCTCTCCGACAGGGACGTTGTCGCGAGTGCCAAGCCGCTCCCGGCCCATCGACCGCTGGTGAAAGGCTTGTTCTGCGGCGGCACGCTCGCAGCCGAGTCGCAAGTCGTGTTTCGCGCGGCGGGAGAGAGCGTTGTCTCGAACGCGCCCTTGCCCGGCGTGGCGCCCCTCAGCGGTGACACCCAAGGCCATACCATGATCGACCTCGGCGCCGACGAGTTCACACGTGGCCATCCGCATCCAATGATCGACCCGACAGTCCGCGACGATGTCCTTGCCAAGGCTTTAACGGAGCCGGATACGGGCCTCATATTGCTCGATGTCGTACTCGGATACGGCTCCCATGACGATCCAGCAGGACACGTGGCGCGCTGCCTAGAGGCTGCCGCCACCGAGCGCCCTGTGGTCGTCGCCTCAGTCACCGGTACCGACGACGACCCGCAGAACCGCAAAATGCAAATTGCCAAACTCGAGGCGGCGGGAGTTCTGGTCGCGCCCACCAACGCGGATGCGGCAGCACTGGCGCTTGCCTGCCTTCGATCCGGCCAATGATGCATTGTGGTGACGCACGGCACTGACGCTTCGTTCGAATACGCCGTCCAGGAAATCGGATGCCAGGCGGCACCCCTTCTGGACCGCCCTGGAGCCGGGTGTGTTTCAGCGCTCTTCGACAGTAGCTTTTATATAGAAATCGAAGACGGCCTGGTGTGTCTAGGCCACACGGAAATGCACACGTCCTCCCTCAATCTCGTGACGAATGTTCCCGCGTCGGTGCATTGGTCGGCAAGCGGGCTTCGAACCGGCGACCCAGTGTGGATTTCAGCGGACAGACTTCGGGTCGGAAACCGGTTCGTATTCGGCACCGACACAGCGACACAGTGGTCGCCAAATCCGATTCCAACGACCTGGACCATGGCAAGCCTGAAGGCGGGCCTCGATCTGGCATCCGAGATCGGCGAACGCCTAGCGCCGAATGAGGGGCTTGGCCGGTTTATTCAAACACCGCGCCCTCAATTCGACCGTCTCACCGTTTGCGCTCATGCGGCAGCGCCGATCGACGGTTTCTATCACTGGCTATCGAACATGCATCCCGGTCCTGATTGGCCGCCCGGCCTTCTAGGCTTGGGGCCCGGATTGACGCCCTCCGGCGACGATTTTATCGGCGGTATGATGATCGCGTTTCATGGAATTGGAAATGGCAGGACCGCCGAGAAGATATGGCGCGCCGTGAAGCCGCACGCGGCCAAGATGACTAACGCCATCTCCCCCGCCCATTTACAATCCGCCGCCGAGGGCTACGGATCGGCCGCCCTGCATCACGCCCTCGCCGCAATCCTCTGTGGGCGCACGAAAGACATTCGATTGGCAATGATAGGCGCGGCAGCCATCGGCCACACCTCTGGTTGGGATGCCTTAGCGGGCGCCGTCGTCGCCTGCCAGGCCTGGCAGGCCTGGCAGGCCTGGCAACCGGTTTAGGTGGGAGCGGCTGGCCAATTTGCAAACGACAAAACTATAACGCCTTGTCGCGTATCTGCTAAATAATCTGAGTTAGCCTCGTTTCCTCGCCCAACATACAACGGAGATCGCTGACTTTAGGTTTCTACAGGATTCAGGCGCCTGAAA